>JAITTA010000284.1 GCA_031287395.1 Dysgonamonadaceae bacterium
TAGTCATTAATTTTATAATAAGATAAATTTAAGTGTATTTTACTTGTTTGCTTTTCCCAATTCGTACTTTGCCAGTACGGCGTATTCGGCCGCAAAAGCAAAGGTGAACATCCCTTCAATCCGGTTGTTTGCATTATCGCGGCTCCAGCCTACCAGTAAATTGGTAGGAAGGAAACCTTTGTAACAGAAATTGTCGTATGCGTAATCCAGGTTTTTTTGAAAACTTTCCAGGCATACGTCCACATTTTTATAGGCCGGGTATATATCCGCGTATGCACGCATCAACACGCCGTTGAACCAATTTCTGAAACCGCTGATATCATAGGTATAATATCCGGGCATGGTAGCGCCGGATTTTGCAAAATACCGGAAACTCGCGTCGGACAGCTTTTTAGCGTCATCGAGATACGCATTGTCGCCTGTTGCGCGGTACAGGTCGGCAGCGCCGGAAAGCATCGAGCCGCTGTTGTAGGAAATAGGCGGTCCGGCGCTTCCCTGTGCCGGAGCATGTACGCGATAGGGCTGCCCGTCGGTCATCTCTGTTTTATTTGCAAGATTGTTGTCGCCTCCGACGAGGTCGTTATAGACCCCGTCGGCAGTGAGCAGATAACTTTTTTGCCATGCATAGATTTTTTTTGCAAAATCCAGATAATAATCGCTTTTGAGGGCTGTTGCCGTTTTGCGAGTCCGTTTATCCTCCGGATCAATATAACGGTAAGTTATTTCGTCCGGTTTTCCTTTGTAATATTCTGCCAGCCAAACTAAGGGGCTGATCAGAGGAGCGTTGCTGCAAGCGTGTTTGGTGGCGTAGGCAGGTCCCCAGGTAATTCCGCCGTGTTCGTTCCTGTTGTTGTCGCGCGTACAGTCCCAACCGTCCAGGACGTATTCGGCAAGGTATTCGGCTTGTTGCAGGTAAACATTATCCGATGTAAGCCGGCAGGCTTCGAAAAATTCACGAACCAGCCATTCCTGGTCGTCGTAAACGTTTTCTCTGGATTCTACCTGCGCCGTACTCTTCGCCGCTCCGCGATTGACGCCGTATACCGTCCATTGTTTGGTTTGGGTATAGGAAGTGAGCGTAAACGTTCCCAAATAATAGGCGGCGTTTTCATACAGGTTCTTCAACAATTGAACGTAACGCGCATAGTTTTTGTCGTAGAGTTCCCTTGCGCCGTTTTCCCTGTGGGCGTTAAGTCCGTGCAAAACGGCATTGACTGCTTCGATGGCGCTGGTGTACATCCAGATACTGCCTTTTTCGTCGGAACGGACATTGGTATAAGGATTGTAGTACCTGGCCATAGACATTCCTTCGCCTGTGAAATGGGCAGGAACAGCGCTGTCGATGAGTTGCATCGCACGGAGGAGATTCTGCTCTGCAAGGCCGGCTGCCGGCGGTTCCGGTACCGGACCTGGATCCGGACTTTCGCTACAGACGGTTGTTACCAGCAGGCAACTGATAATGACTGTAAGAATTTTCTTCATAAGCATTTTTCTTCCCAGCCAAGCTCATCGCCCGGACCGGTATTGGACGAACAAGTCTGAGAGAAAAATTCACCGACTGTCTGCCACGAACTGTTCGGATTATAGGTAATCAACCGGAGTTCCAAATCATATAAAACGCCGAGAACGCCAATATAAGGTACACTCACTTCGTCTATTCCCTGGAAGGAGGAAGAAGCTGTCCAGACAACGGTATGATCACTGCGCCGGACGATTCTCGCCTGATAGGTCAGCCCCGACAAGAGAGGACGATAGTTGATATCCTGCTGATGCAAACGGAATTTATTATCCCCTCCATTACACCAACTGTACAGGACACAATTCTCCTGCCATGGATATGTACATGAAACAGAACGGTATAGTTGAGCGTTAGGGACATATTCGCCGTATATAAACCGAACCGTATCGGAAGGAACTGTTTCGGAATTTAGATTCAGGTTCACTAATAACCAGCCTTCTCCCGAACCGCTGTTTGAATTTACGGTAATGGTATTCCCCGAACGAATATAAGAAAGGGAAGGAGAAACAGTAACAGAAGAAACCGTTGCGTTTGCGGGGACATTATTTAATGTGAAAGTTCCGGAGGTATTGAAATTAAACGTTTGTATTGCCGTGTTCGATCCGCCTCTTGATACTTCGCGAAGTCTGTATTGTCCATTATAACTGTCGGTTGTAATATTTCTTGTTCCGCTGTATCGCGTAGCCGCCGTACCGGTAACATTGGATTTAAAAACCATCGGTTGAACAAAGACAATATCGCCTGTTTCGCAACTGAAATACGCATTCATGTTGTCCATGATATTTTCGGGCGTGATATTCGCCTTGTATGCCAAATGCCACTGGCTGTCGTCGCCCATAACAAATACCAGTTCGTAATTTTCTGTTCCCTGCGGCGTAAACTTTTCCCTGTTCTTTTCTTTTTTCAACTGATGGATAGTTACATTTTTCAGATTCTTCTTTTTCACGCCTTTTTCCTTTGCGCTTTCAAATGAAAGTTTCGGCGTCCGTTTCATGATTTTATATGTTTATTGATTTTTAATTCTGACATATAAAGATCCGCTATAAATAATTTTTCCAGATAAGTTTTTTGTTCTCAAAGTCTATCTTAAAATCTGTACATAGATCTCCTGCAAGTCCACCCAATACGCATAAGTTTTCGCCTTCACAATTAGTAAGTAAAAGACCGGCGTCGGGGCAACCTTCACAAATGTCTATCAAAAAGCCAATTTTGCCATCATCATAAGAGCTTTGATATATTTTCATGCGACTTACTTGATGTCCCTGTTTACTTTCATCAATAAATTTCTTTAACCAAGGCAAATCGGTCAAAGGGTTTTCAACGTTGCAAACCTTTATTTTTGGATTGCTGTCGTCATTTCCGCAAGAAACTGTTCCTGCCAGCAGCAGCGCAAGGACTGAGAGTTTTAAAATTCTCTGTTTCATGATTTTATATTTTTTGAGTTTGTGATTTCATAAAATTTCCCAACACACTTTCAATATTACCTTTGACAGCATGTACGGAAAATTCGCCGCCTTCCACTTTTATACCTTTGTAATATTGCTGGTGAAATTGGTGCGTTATGCATTGCAAATCTATTAGAATTTGCAAAGGTCAGAATTGAAATCCGTTTTTTTGAAAAACCTCTGTAACTAACTAAATTTCAAATATCTCAAAGAACACTTTACGATTTTAATGAGACAGCAATGATATCACATTATGTGTAAGCAAAACAAAGATATCCTTCCTCTATACAAGGAGAATAATCATACATACAACCTCTACATTCTCCGTAATATCTGCATGGAGAATATATTGTAATTCCACTGATAACCACAAAGATAAAATATTTTTCAATCAATTAACAAATTGTAAATAAAATTCAGGGTAAACGCACGAAATATTGGATCCCTTGAGCGCTCGTTAGAGCGTGCACCTGACTAAGCATCCTGAGGATACTGTAACACAAAAATATAACGCTCCTCCTTACTCTTCTGCATCCCAGGTAAACCTTTGCAAACTACTTCCGGCTCTCAACAGACCGACTCTCTTTACATCATATTTGTTCCGTTCTTTCGGATTCATGGTAGAATATCCGACTATCAATTTGTGGCGTATTAGCAACAGAATTTCCAATGAAAATATACAATAACGCTATTAAATATTTAATGATAATCTAAAATAGAAATAAAGATCATTTAAATTTCAGAAAAACACACAACAAATCTGTAAAATGATTAACTTTGTAGGAGACAAAAAAATGAAGCGACATAAATTTAAATATAATATGATATAATCAGTTCAAATTTTAAAAATCATGGATGAAATTTTACAACACATTCCTCTTTGGATATTGCTTCCTACCCTGATTTGGGATATAATCTGGAAGATGATTGCTTTATGGAAATCTGCCAGAAATAATCATCTCGTTTGGTTTATTTTTATAGGCATTACCGGTACGGTAGGAATATTACCTTTGATCTATCTGCTCATATGTCATAATCGACGATTAAAGTATGACACTTCAAAATCCGGAGACAGAAGATGAAATCTTTGAAAAACTATTTTATGGAACAATTGAAATTGAAAGTAAAACGGTCTTTTATCGATTGGACGATAGAATTCTTTGCGCTAATAAGTTATTTGGCGATTTTGTGTTCTTTGTGTGTTTTATGGATTGACGTATCAGGAAAATATCCACATATTTATAACTATCCGGTTAAAATTACTTCGGAAAAAAACAGGGAGAAAAACCTAAATTATTCTGTATTGTTAAAAGGAATTTGGATAGAAGGAATTTTAGAATAGAAACTTCAAAAAAGTATAATGTTGGAGATATTGTAAATTTACGACCTGCTAAAATAGGTGATAAGGAACTGATATTAACTGATGAATAAAAAGGATTATTAATATGTCTAAAAAAAAGAAGAGCCTGCAAATCCGCAATAGTACCGTTGAATTTTTAACTTTTGCCTATCAGTCGAAAGGCGATGGTGTGGAGGTTCGTGTGCAGGACGGCACCATTTGGTTGTCGCAAAAAAATATAGGTTTACTATTTGATACCTCAACTGATAATATCGGGTTGCATCTTAAAAACATCTATGCCGAGGGTGAATTGAATGAAGTTTCAACTACCGAGGATTTCTCGGTAGTTCAACAAGAAGGTCGCCGCGAAGTTTGTAGAACGATAAAACATTATAATTTGGATTTGATTATTGCTGTTGGCTATCGTGTAAATTCCAAGCGAGCAACAGCATTTCGGCAATGGGCAACGGCGATTTTGCGTGATTTTACCTTACGGGGATATATCATAGACCGAAAAAGAATGGAAAACGGTGCTTTTCTCGATGATGACTATTTTGAACGGCTTTTGGAAGAAATCCGGGAAATTCGTCTGTCAGAAAGGCGATTTTATCAGAAAATTACCGATATATATGCCACTGCAATGGATTATAATCCGGAATCGTCTACAACTAAAGAGTTTTTTGCAAAGGTTCAAAACAAAATGCACTACGCGGTACATAAGCATACCGCAGCCGAATTGATTTACACGCGAGCCGACCATAATAAAGAAAACATGGGATTGACTTCTTGGGAGAAAAGTCCAAGCGGGAAGATTATAAAAACAGATGTAACGATAGCCAAAAATTATCTGACCGAAACGGAATTGGATTCTCTTGGGCGTATCGTCAACGGTTATTTGGATTTTGCTGAAGAGTATGCAAAACGGCATATTCCACTTACCATGGCTGACTGGGCAAAACATTTGGATTTGATTTTACAGGCAAACGGGAGAGATTTATTGCAAAATGCAGGCAAAATTACCGCAGCTCTTGCCAAACAACATGCTGAAAGTGAATTTGAAAAATATCGCCCTATTCAAGACCGTCTGTTTGAATCGGACTTCGATAAAGAAATTAAACGTATTGAAGATAAGCGAGATGAATCTGATGATTAAAAATGTTTCCAACTTTAGGAAAATAGAATAAAAAGACCGATATTTGCAGTGAGTTATTTGAGGAAATACAGCGTAAAACGCAGAAATAGGCACGGTTGCCAAATCGTTACCTCTATTGCTTAAAACTCTTGCTTAAAGTCTTTTATTCAACGACTTATCAATCCTTGATAGTTTTTTAAAATAAAAATGTCGAACATCAAGTAAATTGCGCCTATTACCGGTACGGTAGGAATATTACCTTTGATCTATCTGCTCATATGTCATAATCGACGATTAAAGTATGACACTTCAAAATCCGACGACAGAAAGCAAAATCTGCCGGAAAATGTTGAGTGTTGATCAGATTTTCAGAGATGCGGACTTTCAAATCCCAGTTTTTTTAATCCTTTCCGTACATCGGGATGACTCATAAAAAGTTTCCAGAGCAGTTGGGAACGGTAATTTTCAATCATCACCGGGATAGTTCCCTGGTCAATAGCCAGATATTTTTGTGGAAACCAGTTTTCCGTTTCACTGAAAGCATCGTAAAACCCGTATTTTCCCCAAAGTCGATCTCCCAGATTTTCATAAAGATGACGCATCACTTTCAATGAATACTCCGGAGTATAAGGGATGGACGACAATGCGGCAGTCGGCACAATGACTCCATGATCGCGTTTTTCGGTCGGAGCATGCCCGGCATATCCTCTGATGGAATAACCGGAAGTCAATCCCCAACAATTTTCCCCGTAGCCTTTATATCCTTTGGGGTTCCGGATACAATACGCCCGGTTGATTAAGGTTTGGTTCTTATTCTCTTCCCAATAATTCGCATACCGGTCCTTTAATCCGCGCGGATCTAAACCGAGATAGGAATAATGCGCCCAGAAAAGGGGCCCGCCGGTAGGGGCGTCTCCCTGATGATTCAATTGCAGGAGATATCCTTCGGCCGTGTGCGAATTGATCATCTTACCGTTTTCAGCCCAACCTTCGTGGTAAACCTCGGCCGGAATTCCATAAGTCGGAGACGAAGCGGCTAGAATATACATGATGAGACATTCGTTGTAGCCATGTACAGCGAAGTTCATTGCCCAACCGTTATCAGGACTCCAATGCCAGTATAAAACATTTTTCCCGTTTTGGTACCAGTTCCATTCAACTTCTTTCCACAACTTATCGATTCGTTTTGCAATGGCCTTTTCAGCCGGACTTCCATTGATGTAATACTGATGAACGCAAAGCAAGCCTTGAATCATGAAGGCTGTTTCCACCAGATCTCCTCCATCGTCGTTTTTACTGAATGGTTTCACTTTTCCGGTTGTTCCTTCCCACCAATGTGGAAAAGCTCCGTGCAAAAGATCGGATTTTTCCAGAAAATCCAGGATTTTCCCGAACCGTTCCACTCCTTGTTTTCTTGTAACATATCCCCGGTCCATTCCAGCCAGAATAGCCATGATACCGAACCCGCTTCCTCCGGAAGTCACGACTGTTTTGTCTTTTTGAGGATAATCGCCGTCCATGTGTATCCGTTCGCAGGCCAGTCCGCTGGTAGGTTCCGCTCCCTCCCAGAAATAATTGAATGTTTGTTTTTCAACGAGATCCATTAGTTTCTCATCGGATAAACCTTTGCGGATATTTTCTTTTTCGTTATTTTTTTGCGCTAATATAACACCTTGATATATAAAACATAATGTAATCAGGAAAATGAAAAATTTTGTATTCATGCGTGATCCGTTTTTTTAGTTATTGAAGTGAAAATGATGCTGTTTGAACATCCCGGCTATTGCTTCCAATCATCAGGACAAAATCTCCGGGTTCATAATCGTATTTCAGATCATTATTATAAAACCGGAGTAATTCCGGAGTAATGGTAAACGTTACCGTTTTAGATTCTCCCGGTTCCAGGCTGATTTTTTCAAAACCTTTCAATTCTTTTACCGGACGGGTGATACTACCGACCAGATCGCGGATGTATAGTTGTATGATCTCTTTTCCGGCTCTTTCGCCCGTATTGGTAACCACAACGGAAGCCGTCAATTCCCCGTTCGCATTGAAACTGTCGGAACTTAAGCGGATAGCTCCATAGTTGAATGTTGTATAACTCAAGCCATAACCGAATGGATACAATGGTTCATTGCTCACATCCAGGTAGTTGCTGCGGAATTTCTGAAACCATTTTCCTTCGGCCAGAGGTCTTCCGGTATTTTTATGATTATAGAAAATGGGGATTTGTCCGATATTTTGAGGGAAACTGGCGGTCAGTTTCCCGCTGGGGTTGACGTCTCCGAAAAGAACGTCGGCAATGGCGTAAGCAGCCTCGCTTCCTCCAAACCAGGTATTCAGAATAGCGGGAACATTTTCATTTTCCCATACCAATGCCAGAGGCCTTCCGGTAAACAAGACCAAAACAACCGGTTTACCGGTTTGGACAAGAGCTTTTAACAGTTTCCGTTGGGTTTCCGGGATTTTTATATCGGTACGGGAGCTGCTTTCTCCGCTCATTTCGGACGATTCTCCCAGGGCAGCAATGATTACATCCGCATTCCGGGCTGTTTGTACGGCTTCGTTGATGATGACCTGTTCCGGACGTTCGTCGCGTTTCAGATCCCGTCCGAACACAGTCGATCTCTTTTCCAATTCCGCATCTTCCGTTAAATTACTACCCTTAGCATAGAGGATACGGACTTTGTCTCCAACGACTTCCTTCATGCCTTCAAGCAAACCGGGAATCCGGTCCAATTTAGTAGCCACACTCCAGGTTCCGGCCATATTCGCCCCGGAATCGGCCAATGGGCCTATTAATGCGATTGTTCCCTGTTTTTTCAATGGAAGGATTTGTTTGTCGTCTTTTAACAGGACAAAACTTTCAGCCGCTATTTTACGGGCAATCGTGCGATGTTCCTTTGTATAAATTTCTGATCCGGCACGCTTTTGATCACAGTATTTATACGGATCGGAAAATAATCCCAGCTTATATTTAGCTTCCAATATCCGGCGACAAGCAGCATCGATTTGAGCTTCGGTCACTTGACCTTCTTCCAGCGATTCGGAAAGAGTGGCCGGCAATCCTTCGCTCACCATATCCATATCCAATCCGGCATTCAAAGCTTTAGCCGATACGGTTTTCAAATCCCCGATTCCATGATCGATCATTTCACTGACACCGGTGTAATCGCTCACGACAAAACCGTTGAATCCCCATTGTTTACGTAAAACGTCGGTAAGAAGCCATCGATTAGCGGTGGCAGGTATTCCGTCTATTTCGTTGAAAGAAGCCATGATGCTGCCTGCTCCGGCTTCTACAGCAGCATGGTAGGGCCAAAGATACTCGTTAAACATGCGCACACGGCTCATATCGACCGTATTGTAATCCCGTCCGGATTCCGATGCTCCATACAAGGCAAAATGCTTGACGCAAGCCATGATCGTATTGTTTTGAGTCAAATCGTTACCCTGGTAACCGCGTACCATGGCTTTGGCTATTTCTCCTCCGAGGAACGGGTCTTCTCCGTTCCCTTCGGCAATCCGTCCCCAGCGGGCGTCCCGGCATAAATCCACCATCGGGCTGAAAGTCCAGCAGATGCCGTCGGCGCTTGCTTCAATAGCTGCGATCCGGGCCGATTGTTCGATTGCCTGCATATCCCAACTGCAAGCCAAGCCCAGAGGAATGGGGAAAACCGTTTCATATCCGTGAATAACGTCCATTCCAAACAATAAAGGGATTTTCAGCCGGCTTTCTTCCACGGCAAGGCGTTGCACTTCCCTGATTTTTTCACTCCCTTTAATGTTGAATAATCCTCCGACCTTTCCTTCCTTGATTTTTTTTGCAACGTCGCTGTTTTCCGCCTGACCGGTAGTGATATCTCCGGCAACCGGAAGATTGAGTTGCCCGATTTTTTCTTCCAAAGTCATCTGTTTCAACAAGCTACCAATGAAACGATTCATCTCAGCGTCTTGATTTTCTTTCTTTTTTTGAGAACAGGCTCCCATAAGTAAAGAAAGGCAGAGTAAAATTGATATTTTCTTCATCTATCAAAATGTTAATTAATGTTAATTTTTAGTTTATCTGAAAATTAAATCCTAACTTTATAAGTCCGGCCTGTACCTCCGGACAACTCATAAAAGTTTTCCAAAGCAAGCCTGTCCGGTAATTTTCTATCATCACGACGATGGGTCCCTGATCTATTGCCAGGAATTGGTTGTCAAACCAATTGGCGGAAAGATTGAAAGCGTCTGTAAATCCATATTCTTTCCAGAGTAAATCGCCTAATTTATAATAGAAGAATTGTAAAGCGCGCATAGACTCTTCCGGGGTATAGGGCATGGATGCCAGAGCAGCCGTGGGGGCTATCACGCCTAGATCGTTTGAGGGAGAGTGAGCGCTGTATCCCGCATTCCCGTCGGAAGCGGTCAATCCCCAGCAATCGCGGCTGTAACCGGAATATTTTTTAGGATTGGCAACACAATGATGGTAATTGATAAGGGCATGGTTCGTATTTTGCACCCAATAATCGGCGTAAGCGTCGCTCAATCCTTTCGGATTCAATCCGAGGAAAGAGTAGTGGGCGAAGAATAACGGTCCTCCGTAGACAGGGCCTAAGGGCAGGGGATATCCATAATAAGATTGTCCGTTTTTAATACCTCCGTTTTTTGCCCATCCCTGTTCATAGACCTCTTTTGATATGGGATGTGTGGGTGAAGAGGCCGCCAGGACATAAGTAATCAAACATTCGTTCCATCCGGATACCGGCAGATTCATTTCCCATTCATAATCGGGACTCCAGTGCCAATACAGCGCTTTTTGTCCGTTTTTCTGAAACCAGGTCCAATCGATGGATTCCCAAAGCTGCCGGATGTCGTTTCGTAATTGTTGTTCATCGTTTCCGGCACTGTTAAAATACTGTCGTGCAGTCAGTAGTCCTTCAAACAGGAAAGAGGTTTCCACTAAATCGGCTCCGTTATCCTTTGTACCGAATGGCTGGGTGGCTCCTGTTTCGCCATTGATCCAGTGGGCAAAAGCGCCGTGATAACTTGTACACTTATTTTTCAGGAAACTTACCATTTTCTGAATCCGGGTCACTGCATCCTGCCGGGATACGAATCCCCGTTCGACAGCTACAATAATGGCCATGACTCCAAAACCGGTACCTCCGGTGGTTACCGTATTGCCGGACGTACTTCTTTCCCTGGCCATTCCCGATACCGGATGACCAAAATCCCAAAAATATTTGAATGTTTGTCTTTGAACCAATGTTAAGAGTTCTTCATTCGATATTACCGGAAACTTATCGGTAGAATCTATTCCTGTTGCAAAAGTAATCGATTTTCCGGTATGGATCAATAAACCGGACTTTGACTTCAAATTGGGCAGGATATTGATTTTGTATCCGGAATACATTCTTAAGGTATTGGCCGGATTGATCTTCAGCAGGCTATCGTTTTCTTCATAACTGTATTCAGCGGAGACTCTTATTCCATCTGAAGTGGAAAATTCAATGTTGGGAGCAACCGTATTCCGATCTACAGGAGATGAAAACCGGATACAAACGGGAGACGAAGTATTCACTTCTTCATAAGCGTTTGTTCCCTTTGGAATTCCATCGATAAGAACCTCCTCGATCTGAAAAATTTCGGGTTCAGGGGGTACTTTGTCATCTTTACAGGAAAAGCAAAGTACAAATAACAAAAATATGGATATTGCATTCAAACGGTTTTTCATAGGTACATCATTTATTTTTAAAAGTCATATGGAACTCGCGTCATTGTTGACTACGTCAATTCTTCGAATTCACACTTTTGGTACAAGTTTTGCATGCTCGTTTCATGCTGATAATGTTCTGTATTTATGTCTTTGCCGGAAGGCATATCCGACTAAGCAGTACCTCAAAAGGTACCGCTTAGATGGATTTGCTCTCTTTTAGAGAATTTGTTGATAACCATAAATCTTTTATTCCCTTATTATTGAGCCGCATTCATGATCGTTTGAATCTCCTGTTGCGTCAGCGCCTTATTAAACAAGCGTAACTCATCGATGAGGCTGGCATCCGAAAGGTGACTCCATCCGGTGAAATAAGGAGCTCCCGATCCGATAGACAGACTGGTACATCCGTCCCAATTTACTCCGCTAAAAGCGGCTTTGCTTACGACCTGACCGTTGATATAAACGGCACATTCCGAATTTGAAATGGTAAAAGCCATAAATACCCAACCGGCGCCGGTTGTTTCGGGATTAAGCATGGCAGCGGCGCCTCCGTCAAACCAGGTATCGGCAGTTCCGTTTCCTACATTCAGTTTGAATGTTTGTCCGCCGTTCCCTGCTTCCCGGAAGAAACGGAATCCTTTGGTACGGTTGTTTTTCGCATTGGCTGCCGCAGCCGGATCGTCGGCGCTTACGGTCAGGATTCCTCCACGATCGGGAGTTGCATTTAACTTATACCAGAATACGCCGCTAAATCCGGAAGCCGGATCTTTTACCGGAAAAGTCAGATAACTGTTTGTCGCGCCTTTGTAGGCTTTCCCGAATTTTCCCGCTTCAAATCCCGGAGTTCCGATTATGGTCGCCTCGACCAGAGTGAATTGCTCCGCGTAATCGTCCTCGAAAGGCAGATAAAAAATTTCTCCGTCGTATTTTGCCTTGTATGTTGGCTTGGGTTGTTCGGGATAATCGAATGGAGGATCCTGTCCCAAGTCTTGAAAACAGGATTGCAGACTCCATGCTAAAAGGACGAGAACTATCAATGAAATTGGATGTGTCTTCATAATTTTTAAAATTTTTAATAATTCGGATTCTGTTTTAAAACGCCATTGGACTTATCGATTTCAGCTTGGGGGAGAGGTAAATATTTGTGTTTATCCAGGTATTTAGTTTTACCGGCAGCATGCAATACCTCCGCGGCAATTCCCCAGCGTACCAAATCGTAAAAACGATCGTATTCCATCCCCAACTCCACACGTCTTTCATGACGGATCGCGTTTCTTAATTCGGCCTGGACGGTTGTTGTCACTTTAGGCAAAATGGAAGCGTTGGAACCACGGGCACGGGCGCGAACCATTTCCAGGTATTTCAACGCATCAGCCGGATTTCCCAGTTCATTAGCTGCCTCTGAGGCCATCAAAACGATATCGGCGTAGCGGATCAGCCGGACATTGACCCAAAAACCTCCTTTTGTATAGAGTAATCTTAATGCAGGATCGGTATATGCCTTTTTATTGTAATATTTATTTGTAACATCGGCATTGGCAACCGGTTTTTCATTCCAGGGTTTATTTGCCGGAATAGTAGAAGGATCGCCTCCCGATTTGATGAAATACAACAAAGTTTCGTCTTTTCTCGGATCTCCGGGTTCAAAAGCATCTGCCAGAAGTTGAGTCGGAGTATTCCATCCCCATCCTAAGTTCCAGTCTCCGGCGCCTCTTACTCCCTGTACCTGGGCAAATTGACTTCCGATATCGTTCGTTCCGGGTTGGGATGGAGTCGATGTACATTGCAATTCAAGAATAGATTCGCTGCCATTTTCTCCGGACTCCCTGAATATCTGTTCGTATGGAGTGTTCAGGTTGTAAATTCCGGAATTAATGACTTCAGTGGCTGCAGTATAAGTATTTGTCCAATCGTTACGTGTCAGGTATGCTTTGGCATGCAGCGAACGGGCTGCTCCCCAGGTCAGTCGTCCGACATACACGGGACTCCACTTTTGAGGCAGATACTTAGCGGCTTCCGTCAAATCGGAATCAATCAGTTTATAAATATCGTCCACCGATGATTTGGGGACATTCGTTTGAGCGGCATCCGTTACTTTGAAATCGATTTTCGGAACTTCGCCGAAAGCTCTAACCAGGTTAAAATAAGCAAACGCTCTGAAGAAATGGGCTTCGGACCGGTTTGTCAGGTCTCCTTCCGTTAAAGTATTACCAGCTTTTTCATACTCGCTTATATCGGAAAGGATCCTGTTTACAATATTGATGATATCGTAGTTATTGGTCCAGTAACTTTGGAGCGAACCGTTCGATGCATTGTAATCAAAATCGTCAAACATGGTAGCAAACGCGGCGCCGTCGGAAGCGGTGCTTCCTTTTTCCGTATCTTCGGAACGGAAACTGTGAATAGCCATGGCGGTATTCCCCGTAGTTACGTGATATCCCCGCATTTTAGCATACAACGTAAATATGTCCGTCTGAAAGGAACCTCCGGGTTCGTCTCCTTTCACCCATTGACCCTGAGGCTGTTGATCTAACAAGTCGCCGCATCCGGCATTGATTACGGCGAATAAGCCAATCGTGAGAACGAATAAGGCTTTCAATATATTTTTCTTCATATCTGTATCATTTTTGAGATTAAAAATTAAAATGTCAGGTTCAAACCTACCGTATAAATCGCCGGCATCGGATAAGTTCCGTCGTCGATTCCGAAAGCAATGGCGCTACCTCCGATTTCGGGGGTATAACCGATGTTTT
The DNA here is from genome assembly GCA_031287395.1 of Dysgonamonadaceae bacterium. Lineage (GTDB taxonomy): Bacteria > Bacteroidota > Bacteroidia > Bacteroidales > Azobacteroidaceae > BNXB01. The sequence goes on from JAITTA010000284.1 coordinate 13,890, forward strand.
TACTCCAGGTTTTCAGGTTCTGAACATTGGCATACAACCGTAATGATTTCACATAAACTTTATTCAACAATTGAGGGCTGAATGAATATCCCAGTTGAATGTTGCGAATACGGAAGAAACTACCGTCTTCGATAAAATAACTGGAGTTCATCTGGTTGATTGACCTGAATGGATCCAGTACCGGTTCCCAGTTGGAGGTTCCTTCTCCGTTCCACCTGTTTATCCGTTTTGTCAGATAATTGAACTGAGCGTAGGTAGGATCGTCCCAGGTACGAAAGATTTCATTTCCGTAAACGCCCATCATATCGATACCCAGGTCGAAGTTCTTGTAAGCCAGGTTGATGTTGAATCCATAGGTAAAATCGGGAGTCGGGTTCCCGATCATCGTCCGGTCTGCATCCGTGATTTTTCCATCCGGCACTCCGTCCGGTCCGCTGATATCGGCAAATTTCAGGTCGCCAGGAGCAATGGAAGCCAGGGTATTGACCGGAGATGTCCTGATATCCTGGTTATTCTGATAAACACCGGTCACTTTGTATCCATAGAAATAACCCACCGGATATCCGGCAAGCGAGCGTGCGACGCTTTTGGTTCCGGAATAAATAGCATCTGCGGCGTCACGGCCCAGAGACAATACTTCGTTATCGATTGTTGTCAGGTTTCCTCCGAGGGTGTATTTGAATTCCGAATCACTTATTCTGTCCGACCACGACCCGGAAAGTTCCAAGCCCCTGTTACGGATTTTTCCCATATTTTCCAATGAGTTCTGCGCTCCCGTGCGTGAAGGCAATGATACAATCAAATCATGGGTCGTTTTATTATAATATACCGGTTCGATTCTCAACCGTTGATTCAACAGATTCATTTCGAACCCGGCTTCCCAGGAGTTTGTTTTTTCCCAACCCAGATTCTGGACAAGGTATTGATAAGAATATCCGGTAATGATTTTATCTCCGAAAACGGCACTTCCCGAACTTGTCAATTCGGGATAGGACGGATAATTACGGCCTCCTGTGTTCTGCGAACCCAGAATACCCCATGAGCCTTTCAGTTTCAGGAAATCGATAGTCGATTGATTTTGCATGAAGTCTTCTTCCGATACCACCCAACCGGCGCCTGCGGAATAAAAGTGATCCCAGGTATTGCCGACTCCGTAAAATACGGAAGAACCGTCGCGACGGTAAGAGACATTCAACAGATAACGACTCTTGTAATTATATAAACCTCTCAACAAATAAGACATCAGGAAACGGTTGTACTGACTCCCTCCATTGGTCATGGCATTCTGATCGAGAGCGGTGATCCACCATTTATCGGAATTGTCGTTAGGGATGGAAAAAATGATATCATTGAGATTCTGGCTCCTTCCGGCGGATATCGAGGAGTAACTGAGATAATTCGTAGTAAAACCGGCAGTAGCCGTCAATCCGTGATCTCCGAATTTATTGTCGTAAGTCAGCACGTAATCGGCTTGGGTATTCAAGCGCGTCGATTTCGACTGGTTGACGGACTGGGTTGTTCTCAGGTTACCGGCTCCCGGAATGGATGGGTCATACACGGCGAGTACAGGGATATACTGCCGCGACTCTCCGGAACTGAAATCAGCGGAAAGAGTCAGCTTGAAATTGAAGTGTTTCAGAAAATCCACTTCCCCGTAAACGCTTCCGGCTCCTCTGTAATTGATTCCGATATTGTGTTTTCCGTCGATTTCGATTGCAATCATCGGGTTCCATAACTGTGCGCTCTGAAAAGAAGGCATGATGGACAACAGTCCGGAGGCGTCGTCGCGTATGGGAGCTATCGGAGCTGCTTTTACTGCTCCCCCTACTCCCTTTGCATCAGGCGGAAGGGTCCTGGAGCCGTTGAATTTGAATCCGAATCTCACAGCATTACTGACGGAATAATCGCTACCGAGACTGAGCGTTACTTTCTCAAACTCTTCGCTTTTAATGGAACCTTCTTCCGAAGTGTAACCGACTCCCATGTAAAATTTATTTTTCCCTGTCGAACCGATAATACTGAGATTGTTATTGGTCATGAAACCCGTCCGGAAGATTTCATCCTGCCAGTCGGTATCGGCCGACCAATAGGTATAATCGAAGGGATCCCTTTTCTGGTTTTGCAACTGCTCATTGTATAATTCCTTGAATTGAGCGGCATTGGTTACGTCCACCCGGTCGTAGATTTGCTTCCAGCCCACCGAGGTATTGAAATTGACAAGGGTCTGGCCTTCCTTCGCCTTTTTAGTTGTAATGATGATGACTCCATTAGCCCCACGCACCCCAAAGATGGCTAATGAAGAAGGATCTTTCAGGATTTCCATCGATTCGACATCAGCCGGATTCAGATAATTGATGTTATCTGCAAATAATCCATCAACAACATACAAAGGGGCAAAACCGTTGATTGAGTTTGTCCCTCGAATACGGATTTCCGGATCTTGTCCTGCCCGGCCGGTATTAATAACCTGTACCCCGGCAACTTTACCTTGTATGGAAGCCAACGGGTTTGACGACGGCCGGTCGGAAATGTCGGAAGCCTTAATACTGACAATCGAGCCGGTCAAATCCCTTTTTTTTGCAGTACCATAACCGATAACAACGGCTTCTCCCAGGACAGTTTCCTCTTCTTTCATCCGGATATCGATTACATTATTTGTACCAACTACCACTTTTTGAGTGGCCATTCCCAGATAATAAAATTCCAAAACATCCCCTTTATCAGCATCAATGGCGTATTTTCCATTCATATCGGTGGCGACTCCCCGTTTTGTCTGGGAAATTTGAACAGAAACGCCGATTAATGCATCCCCCGTTTCGTCTGTAACCGTTCCTGAAATTGACATTTTTTGTGCAAAGAGGTCAAGTCCTCCCAGGAAAAACAGACAGCAAACGACAAATACCCGCGTCTGAAATACGGATGGTAATTTCTGTTTTGAGATCTTTTTCATAATGTTACATTTTTGAGATTATAAATTTTAATAAGGTTACCACAAACGGATTAACTCTTCATCAAAAATAGTAAATGATTCATTTTGAAAATGCCTGTTTAGCTCACAACAATTACTAGGGGGATGATTATTAACAAATACTCACCTCATTATTACTACTTCATTGTCTGCTATTTATTTGAATATCAGAAAAATGTATATTTTGTGATCAAACGTATCCGATTCTTGTATAAAACTCCCATTGTTTTCAATTTTTGATAATCGGTATAGTAATGTTCCCAGGTATCCCATTGTTGGTTTAATTTTACAGTCTCAAATGACATAAGGTTGTCCTGCTTTCTTATTTTATAATACTAATGTATTGTTAAAGTTAGTTTGTTACTAAGCTCTTCTGCATAACCACGAATCATATCTAAATAATATTTGTCGTTGATAAAACACGGGTTACTTAACTCCCAGCCTGCATAACAATTAAAATGATATTCATTTTTTTTATCAGGTTTTAGATTAACACACCATGTTGATGTTATACCGTTTCCATTTTTATGAGTATCAAATGTGTTTACAAAATTCCTTTCGTCGATAAGCAAACTCATACCCAGGTACCAGACTTTATCATAGGTTTGTCTGTCGTGTGTACTCATCATACGATAATTGCTTATTTTTTCAAAAACATAAGGCCTATCGTTTAAATTGTTTACAATGCCTGTTACCAGTTTACTACCTTTAGGTAAAGGAGAAGTTTTTATTACATTCTCATATCCGTACTTGCCTGCCCAAATGGTCATTGTTTCATGTACATCAACTTTTTCTTTACCTACATCCCATCCATAAAAATCCAGTTTAAAAATACTCCGTACAGGGCCATTGGCAATTAAGATATACCGGGTCGAATCGACATTGTCCGTTATTTCATTTATGGTAATACCCAAGCGTATCAGACTATCTTTAATGTTTAATGCAATTCCTCCAAGACCTAAAGAAGCCCCACCACTCATTATATCCCTTCCCCACCAATGAAGCTGGTGGTAAGTATCTCCGGGAGTACCGTCAGATTGTATGCCTACTGTATCCATAACCATCAGTGGCGTCCGTTTTCCAAAAATATCCCGGACATTCCTTCCATCAAAATAATGCCGGAATCCTACTTTGTCATTTTCCCATGCAGGTCCATCTGTCTGATATGGATAACCTTCTCCCCTGGGAAGATTATATTTTCCGTGTACATCCGTATCAAGAATGGCTATATTTCCGCATGAAACCATTTTTCCGTATCTTACATTTGTCCTAGGAGTAAATACAGGGTACATTTGAGGTGCAATCCAATTGATGTAAAGTGTGTCTGACTCCCAGGCTTCCAAAGTATATACGAAAGCCCATTCATCCCATTCTCCGTCTTTATCCAAATCATCGACCTGACACGCAATCCAATTTCCATTCTTGTCTTTCAGAGCAGGAAGTTTTCTTTTTTCTTCGTATTTCAAATCTGATCTTTTAATAATAAAAGATTCATCGACTCTCTTTTTTTCAGTGTTATTCTTAACAGATATATAGTGTCGGCCAAATTTGTATGGAATGGTAATTTTCCTACAATCAGCATCCTCCTTTTCCGTCAGAATAATTTCATTATCTTTTAATTCTATGCCATTAACCTTGAAGGTTTCATATATTATGGCAAGCCATTTCTTCAATGCTTCACTCCAATCTTTTTTATAAGTGAAGCCATCGAGTAAAGCCCATCCATGTCCTCCAGTTGGGTATACATGTAACTCTGAATATATATTATTCTTTTTTAATGCCGTATAATAATATATACTATTAAGAGATGAAACCACACCATCATCATGACTGGTCACAATAAAAGCAGGAGGTGTTTTTTCTGATACTTGTGTTTCATTTGAGTAGAATCTGATAAGCTTTTTATCTGGATTCTCTCCTAATAGAGAATTAAAAGATCCTTTGTGTGTAATTTCTCTGCTCATGGAGATTACCGGATAGAGTAATATCTGAAAAGCAGGGCGGGTATCTTCGTCAAAATGAGTGGCTAGTGTCGAAGCTAAATGTCCCCCGGCTGATGCACCCATAATACCAATTTTCTTTTTATCTATATGCCATTCTTCTGATTTTTCCTTTATCAAATATATAGTTTTCGCAGCATCTTCAAGAGGTACATTATTTCTTCCTGCAGGCATGCGATATTTTAAAACAATAAGTGCAATACCTTGTGCATTATAAAACGGAGCAAAATCGCTCCCTTCTTTTTCCAGTGCCAGATATGAATAAGCCCCCCCCGGACATGCGATAACAGCCATTCCATTACTGTTATCTGGCAGGTATACTTTTATCATAGCTTCATTATAGTCTTCTATTCCTTCCTTTTCAGGCCAAAGAGGCATTTCAAAACATTTTTGCGTAAAACCCTTTATCGAAGTAATGCAAAATAAGGTAAGGAGAATTATAGTTTTTATAAATACTGTTTTTTTCATTTTCCCGATTCAATTTTAATAAAAACCACACCATGAGAAGGTACAACGGATTTATATTCATTAGAAAAAACACCTTCGTCTTTTTGTTTCCATATATTACGAACTTTTCGCTTTCCTTTAATATTTATTTTATCCCATGAAATAGAAATTTCCTGCTTGTTTTCAGCTAAATTGAATAAACCAATAGCAACAGAACCATCGCTAAGAGGTCTACTCCATATCTCAATTTCCTTCTCATTATTAGCATATACCCTATGGCCTTGTATTCCAGCAACATCCTGATTGATAGCGATAATTTCTTTATTACTTAATATACTTCGTGTGAAATCATCCATTTGTTCCATATCGCATCCTATCAATAAAGGAGCAGCAAGGATACTCCATAATGTAATATGTGTATATTGTTCATCTGGGGATAAATTTGTGGAGTGTATTTCTTTTCCCCATCCCAGTTTCCCTACGATCAGCATATCCGGATCATTCCAACTTCCTGGTTTGGCATAAGGTTGCCATTTATTCTGTAAAAAACCTATTGTAGTCATACTACACCACGAATCGTGAATGTCGCCTGTTGTCCGCCATGCATTTGTCAGATTACTCCAATCTTCGGCCAACCCAAATGGTGCAGCATTGGAAATACTATAGAGAATATCTCTTCCCGATCGACGCAATAAATATGTGAGTTCTGCTGTATGGGCTATATCATTGGTAACCCAGTCATACTTAATATAATCGAATCCCCATTCAGCCCATTGTTTTACATCATTTTTTGCAAAAGAGTACTCTCCATGTCTACGACTTGAATTAATAACTTTACCTTCTCGTGAATCAGCACTACCACCAATATATCCGGCAAAAGTTTGTACCCATGGAGACGAATATATCCCTATTTTTAGTCCTTTACTGTGTACATAATCAACTAGCCCCTTCATATCCGGAAATTTTTCATTCGGCATTATTGCATTGTACTTTCCTCCACGTACGCCTTGCCAGCCATCATCAATATTTATATAGGAGTAACCATAATTAACCAATCCCAGTTCTACCATGAGATCGGCCATCCGCCTTATCTTATGGTCATCAATACTTGCTCCGAACACATTCCAGCTATTCCAGCCCATGGGCGGGGTTAAACTTATCTTTTCACCTATTATGATGGTTAAATCTTTAGAATCCTTTCCATATTGATTTTCAACAGAGACATTGACTTTATAAGAACCTGCTTTCGTTGCTTTTCCTGTGATAATTCCAGTATTTTTGTCAATAGACAGACCTTCAGGTAAATTGTTAACTGTTATTTCCATGGGCCTTTCTCCTGAAACAGGAATCGTAAACAAAAATGGATTTTCGGGACGGGCACCGTAAACATGAGGAGCATTGATACTTGGCGATTTTGAAGTACTTGGGGTTAGCACATATTCTTTTTCCCGTTCTCTTTTTACTGATATGGGATCAACTCCCATAACTTCAAATCGTGCATCAACCCAATTCGTACGGTCACCTGCTATTCCATCTCCTGTATGGTCGACACGCAAAATCAGAGACTTCATTCCCTTTATGGAAATATCAATATGTTTCGCTTTTTGTCCGGCGTGCATCACTCCACTACGCCAAATAGTTTTACCATCTCCCAGGATTATGAACTCAGCGCTCGCCTGTTTCAATTCGTGTTCTGGAGCTGAATCATCTATTCCAGCCAATGCTTTGAACGAAATCGCTTTTCCATCAAGTTTTATCCTAAATACACTTGCAGCATGTGTGCCTACCCCACGCTCAAATGTTTCTCCAGCAATAGAAAGTGGTGTTTTCCACATAGATTGGTTTGCCAAAGCTTTCCCGGCTGACTGGTCAACATTGGATAAATCTAATTCATCAAGCCAAACAATGCGGGGAGCAATTGTTACGCCATATCCCATAACAATTTGTACTCCTACAAGAAATACTAACATTAGAAACACAAATTTGAAGGGCTTTTTCATCAGTTTATAAATTTAAGCTAATACAAAACAAATTTTCGATGTAAATGTATTGGATCGATGGTTATTAAGTCGAATAAAAAAGGGGACAAAGTAATAACAAAATATAAACAAAACGTGAATAAAACTAATATTCGGCTTATTTACAGTGAATTAAAAATATTTCGGAAGTCTGCATCTTCTAATTATGACCATTAAAGTCGAAAATAAGAATACTAAATTTCATGTAGATGGAGAAGAAGTCTTGGGTATGAGTTATAAAAAATAGATTGCTCATATATAGTAGTTTATTGTATTTTGTCCCTGTTTTGTTTTCTCTTTCTTTCTCTTTTCTTAGTCTTTTGATTGCGTTGGCATACGGAGTTTAGATAAATTTGTAATCATCTTAATTTGCTCACTTGAACATGTTAACTAAAAATCTATTATAGAAGTTCAGCGAATGATAGATGAAAAACTAAAAAAGATTACAAAATAAAATACAAATAATATGCGATTCAAAATTTTGTTAATAGTAGCTTTTTGCTTTTTTGTGAGTATAATCAATGCACAAATGAAAGAACCTCATGAATGGGTTGGCTATGAAGACGTGCTGAATGTTAAAAATGGATTACGGCAATATGATTTTGATGTGAATTTGACAGAGTCCACTGCTCCGGCCAATGTATTCTGGCCCAAAGATGATATCCACTTCAAATTCCAACTCATCAACAACACCAAAGAAAACATAGATATAGATGCCAAAGTGCATATTATTCGCTACGGAACCAGAGGCATACCCAACAACATCTGGTTACCTAAGATGATTAAACTTGACAATTATGAAAAAATCATCCCCGTGCGGATCAGCATCTCGCCTAACGGGTACACCAATACATCTGTGCAAATAGACGATATCAAAGATTTCGGCGGATATGCCGTGGTGTTCGACCTCGGAAAATACGGCCGGCGGTTGGGCACAAGTTTCGCCTATATCATTAAACCGTCGTTGGTACCTATGCAATACCCCAAACAGTCGCTAGACTATCTGGGGGTTGATTTCCTGGGCCGGATCGGCGCCCAGGCCATCCGTTACGGTGTGCCTTTCGTGTCGACAACGAACCCCGGCTATCAGGTATACAAACAAGAGCTTCAACACCTGATGAAAAACTTTATGGATAATAACATCACCGTTATGCTGATGTTTGGCGAAGGACAGGCCGCCCAGTCTATGCCGTTGGGAACATCCCGGCCGCATCTGGACGAGAACGGTATGTTCCTCCGCACCAAGCAGGACCTGGCCTGGCTTCCCGACCAAGACGAGGACTTCAAAAAGCACGTGAAAGAATTATGCCTTGATTTCGGCTGGCCCAAAGGCCCTGTTACCTCCGTTTGTTTATGGAACGAACCCTGGGAAGGCACATCAATATCCGGCTGGCAGGCCGATATGATCAGGTACAGGGAAATATACACCAAAATGGCCGAGGCTGTAACCGAAGCCAAAGCAGAGAATATCGACGTGCTTGTGGGAGGAGGAGATTCTAACTCCAATGCCTTCGATAAGTTTTTTGCCGACGGTAGTGATGATATATTGCCTATATTCGACTTCATCTCTATCCATTATCAGGGCATGGACGCCCCTGTGCTCTATCCCGAATGGAACAACCGCACCTATAACAAAGGCCGTGTAAAAGTATGGGATACAGAGAGTTGGGTTGGAAATACCGACGACCGCATCGGGTTGGTGGTTGCCGCTAACCGCTCTGCCGGATACGACCGGTCGATGGGGATATACGGCGGCTATATGTACTCCGGCAACCCGAGCCGGTCGGTACGAACCATGAAAGTCCGCACCGAAAAAGGAGAAGAAACCATGCCGAAGCTGCACAACACATGGTCGGCAACGGCAGCTATGGGAGCCGTTCAAAACCTGATCGGCGAACGCGATTTCAACCGGCTCCTGTTTAAGAACGGGCTGCCCTGGGTGATGATATTCGACGGATACGAAAACAAGAAGGAAGACGGAACCATTGTGATTGCAGGCGACCTGGGCGATGCCTTCGGCGCGGAGAACATACTGTTCAGGAATGTACGGAGTCTTACTGAAGCCCGCAGGAAAGTAGCCCTGCACGAACAACTGAAGAACCTGCCCGCAAACAGCGACGAACGCAAAAAAATAGAGGAGGAACTGGGTGTCTATAACCCCATTACCGACGGACGGATGGTGATTAAAGCCCATCCTACCTTCCTGTTGTACGATTTTTATGGCAACCCGATACCTCCGGTAAACGGACGCTACGAAATACCACTGAACTACCAGGGTTATTATCTGCGTGTAAACGGCACAAAAGGCGCCTTCGACAAGTTGGTCGCTGCCGTCAGCAACGCACGGATAGAAGGGTACGAACCCATCGAGATCATTGCGAAAGACTTTGCGGCGCCCATTTCCACCCGCCCCGAAATGGAACTGCAACTCACCAATATACTGAACCGTCCGGTAAAAGGAAAACTAGCTGTTACCATCGACGGACTGGAGCTTTCCTACCCCGTAAACCTGGCGTTTAAACCACACGAAACCCAGACTGTAAAGGTTAAAGTGGTGGAGGGCGCTGCCGGTTCGGAAAACAATTATCCGCTGGCTGTTCGTTTTGATGCCGGAGGCGATGGCTTTTCGGCACATTGGGAAAACATACACGTGAATTACATTGCCCGCAAAACCATCAGCGTAGACGGGAATCTGAACGATTGGTCGGGCATCATTCCGCAAACCATCGAAGGTTCGTCTAAGGCCAGCATTTCCTTAACCGAGGCGGCCTGGCATCCTTACCAGCAATTCGACAGCAATGCCGAAGGATTGGCACAGACTTATCTGGCTTACGATAACGACTATTTCTATTTCGCGGCTAAAGTGGCCGACAAAACACCCGGCGAAGGAACGCTCCGGTTCGAAACCAGAGACGACAACGCTTATTTCTATCCCGATACGGCTTATATGCAAACCATTTACGCCATGCACTCCGTATTGGTTGAACAGCCGGCGGCCGAATCGAACCAAAGCGCCTTACAACTGCCCTTGAACAAAGGGCGGGTGCTGAACTATTACGAGAATACCAAGACCACCAAATCCATAGGAATGGATATCGATCTGCCTAAAGACAAATATACACGGACTTCCTTGTATTTCCCGGGCATCGACCAGCGGGGCATATCCGTAACGGTATACGACCGCGACAACGGAAAGGAAGTATTCAACACCACAGTCGGCAACCTTTGGAATGGTACGTATCTGGTACTCGACCTGGCCGGAAATGTACGAATCCGCTGTTCGGCCTCTACCTGGGATGTATGGAAAAGCACGGTGAAGCTAGCCGGTTTGTTCTTCGACCCGTCCGACAATGCCATAAATACAAACAACGCGGGTGCGTCGGCCCTGTTAATTACAAAAGACTTCGATACGCTAGGCAACTGGATCGGGAAGTACGGAAAAACCGGTTATTATCTACCCGGTTCGGTATCTTCGCTGCCCGATAATATGGCATGCAATGTGGTTTCGCACGATGACATCAAGCCCATGGTATGGCCCGAAGGGGTAAGGAACTTTACGTACCGCAAAACAGGCATCCTGCCCGATGGCGTAACAGGCAAGCAATACGACAATATACTCATTGCCTTCAACGTGATTCCGCTGGGAGAAGACGGCATGGAAGCGACAGCCAAAGGAACGATGCCGCGCTACGTAAGCTACAAGTGCAGCGACTACGAATATGCCCTGAATACCGTTGCCCCTGAATATGGAGGCGGCTTCGAGATCTGGCGGATGCTTGTGCCGGGAATGCCCCGCAAGCATTTCTATCCCCGTCAGCCTAAATCGCCCTACGACGGCGCGGTGAAAGACGGCAAACTCATCACCGTACGCGAAGGCAACACCCTGTATTACGAATGCGCCATTCCCTGGAATGAAATACCGTATGTAAAAGAGGCCATAGATAAAGGGGAGAAAATAAAATTCTCTGCCCGCATAAACGATGACGGAGCGGGTGGCGCCTGTATGGAACTGGCTCGGGGGCGTAGTGTTTCGAAAATGAACTCGCGCGCATTCCACCCTGACTGGAAGGAGCATTGGGCCAATGAAGTGGAGTTTGGCACGCTCCGGCAATGATGCTCCTGATAATTTGCTGGCATACGTAAACCCATTCATTGGTACTGGTGGACACGGGCATACCTTTCTGATAAATAGATTCTTACTCTTTTGTGAATCAACTTTTTTTAGAAAAAGACAGTCACGCCTTTGTAGACACCAGTTTCCTGAGTTTTGTCTCAAGATCATAAAGCATTTCGCTTAAATATTCAGGAGCCTCCGGTTTTAAACGAGGCAAAGAATAAAAATCCTTGAATAACTCCGGGTTTTGGTTTAACGAACGAATCAAATCGATATTCCCGGTATTATCTCCACCTTTATTCCAAAAGATGACTGCATCCCTGTTCAAAAATTCAGGTTCCGGATTATTATCCGAACCCCAATAAACAGGAATGGCCCCTGAAGATACCGCTTCCATCAGTTTTTCCGTAACATATCCGGGAGCATTCGAGTTCTCCGGACAAATATTAAATTGAAATCGTTCTAAATAACGAAGTTTATCGTTGTTGAAAATTTCCTTTAACTCATTCGTATTATTCAAAAAACGTCCTCCGCAACTAATTTCACCGATTTTTTCCAGGGAATCGTAAATTTCCCTCCTGAGACCATTGGGGTCGTGCCCCGATACCAAAGAACAGAATTTTTTGGCACGAATATTATCCACACGATGGTTGGATAATTTTTCACACAATTTTTTGATTGCAGAAGGACTTGTATCTTCCGGATCTACAAAAGGAAGTACCCACAACGGGAACCTCAAGTACGAATCATTTTCGATGCAATCAAACCCAAGGGATAAATCGAAATAGTTATTTTGCAGATAATCGGAATAATTCCGATACGAAAATCCAAATTCATCCCTATGGAGATTCTCGCCTGTAAAAAATACCTTTACATGCGATTTATTTATCAATATGGGAAATTTTTCACCAAATACAGAAAAAAATGTGATCGTTTTACTTCGATCACACGGAATTTTTCTCGAATGAATAAATTTTCTAAACCAGTCATTTTCGCTAAACCAATTATAGAATCGGACAGATTCATTCAATTGCATCCGTTGATCTTTAATATATTGATAAAACGTTGTAATTATACATTTTACGGACATTTTTATTCCTCTCTATAAATAAATTCCAATGATTTTCCAACTCGCCCAAGAATGTAATCACTTCCGGCCAAGGTTCAACTAAAAGATAATTTTCGTTTGTATTTACTTGTCAATGAATAGAAACGCCATAAAAATAAAGTCAACGGCTGCTTGTATTTTTGTCGTAAATACGATAATTCTTTTTTATGAACGACTTTTCGATTGATCGTATAGGAAACAGCACCGTCCCAAATTCTGGAAACATAATATAATCCATTCAAAATAAAAGGTTTGCCATAAACGGTGTATAACCTGTAATAAAATTCGCAATCCATCAACCAGGATAAGTTTTCATCAAAAAACAGGTCGTCTGTTTTTTTGAACCAGATACCGGTAGGAGCTCCAATTGTATTGATACCCAATAACATGCGATTATTCCATTTAGGGACATAAGTTGTCTCGTTATTTGAATTTTTATAACCCAAGGCGCCCCAAGCGCTTCCCGAATCAATAATATTTTCTATCATGCAGTTGTTTACAATCCAATCATCCTGAAATATCGGTTTGATGATTTCGTATCTTGCCTGCCTGACCGCATTATTTAGGTTGTCCGAACTTCCTTTTTTCCCGGATAGATTTTTGACATATCTCACATCCATAACATAGGCGGCGTCTTTTATAAACTCTTCTATGAGATTATCTTCACTATCGTCTGAAATCACGACCTCAAAATCCCGGCAGGTTTGAGTCTGCAGGCTATCGAGCGCCTGCTTTAGAAACTCAATCCCGCGATTTTGCATATTATACACAGGAATACAAATCGATATCATATTTTTCTTCTAATGATCCCCTTTCGAAACTCCTTCTCAAAATACACATACCCTTCCGTCTGTTCATATTCAAAATGATACGATCGAAGGATGTCAGCTATTTCAACCGCATCATTTTTTCGATGATATGTACAAATAGAAAAATCCAAATCATGCACTTCCTGCAAAGTGTTATGAGCGCCTTTCAAAGCAGCCTGTTCATACCCTTCGATATCCATTTTAAGGAAAAGATGCGTTTTATCCTTACCTTCCAAAAAATGATCGAGAGTGATATTATTATCATCGTCAACCTCGCCTACGTATTTACGCACAATCGTAACCTTCTCTTTCCAGGGAGCAAATGTCGCATTCAAGGCTTCAATCCAGTTCTCATCACATTCAAAAATATAGGCCTGGTGGATCAACTCTATGGCATCCAATGAAAAAATAGCTTCGGCGGCTCCAATATCCAACACTGTTTTTCCTTTCAATCGATTCATGTCTTTTACATATAGATGCGGTGAACGGGCATCCTGTTCGGTTCGTAGATTCCGATAAGCAAAGGTAATCAATCTTTTCTGATACGATTTCGGAAAATAGAGTTTTTTACCCGAATGTATAATATAAGGCAATTGATATTGCTCATCGAACAAGCAATCGACAGGCAGCCGGTAATATTCCAGTGAAAACGGATAAGGATAGTGGGTGATGCCATAACGCCCCATAAAAGCAAACCGGCGATTTTCATCCGTATCGGGTAAGAAACATTGAAACCAATAGATGACGATCACCTTCAGTCTTTCCCTAAGACAAAAATAACGAAAAAAATCCAACACTGCCCCGAGAAACGCATTATAAATACTATCCCTGGTTTTTTCCGGCACGTATTTTCTATACCATTTAACTAACATATATCATCAATATTATCCACTTTCCAATATATCAAAATTACTTCTGAGGGATTATCCTTACTTCCGGATCTAAAATATATTTGTTCGGGTGAGATTCATTATGAAATGTAATAACAATCTCCTTAGAAAAAACTTCCTGAGTCCTTTCCACGGACTCTTTGACCAATCTTAAAAACAAATCACTACTAGCGCCATTCCCGTCTCCGGCAATGTATATGATATTATCGTTATCAGAGATAAAAACCAGAGAATCCGTATTCATTCCGGGTAAATCGTCCTTTCTTTTTTTTCCGTAAAAAGAAGGAGGAGATATGACTACCAATTCGTCAGGTGATTCGGGAAGATATTTTATTCCGATATTTTTCACAAACTTCAGATTGGCATTAAAGAAATACACATAATCTATTCGCTTCAATTCATCTTCCGCTTTCGAAAAAATATCCGGACGAAGTAAATCATTGATACGATCAAATCTCCTTTTTATCAAATAAACACGAACCCGGGGATTTTCCTCATCATAAACAATTTCATCATCTGTGAAAACAAAATAATGTTTTTCAAATTCAGGAAGAAAATACTTCTCACACGACAAATAAAAATCTTTCCAAAATAAAATATAACGTCCTCTGCAAATGTATATAATACCCACCTTCTTCATACTCCAAAGACACCCTCACTTACAATCTGCCATCAACGTAAGCCCTGTTTATAAAGGCCTTGGTATCGAATATCACAGTGCCCGATTCTTTGTATTTTCTAAAATCGACGGAAGCAAAAATATCATGTGCTACGGCAAGGATAATCGCATTGTAGTGTTTTTCCGGATCAATATTTTCCAACAACCGGACCCCGTATTCACGCAACACTTCGCTTCCGGAAACCCAGGGATCATAAACATCCACATTCACCCCGAAAGAAAGAAATTCTTTATAAATATCAATAATTTTTGTGTTTCGCGAATCAGGACAATTCTCTTTGAAGGCAAATCCTAGAATCAATACATCACCTCCTTTTATTTTGACATCTTTTTCAAGCATTATTTTCATAACCTTTCTCGTAACAAAGGCTCCCATGGAGTCATTGACATTTCTGCCGGATAATATTACCTGAGGATTATATCCCAGAATCTGAGCCTTATACGACAAATAATACGGATCCACACTGATACAATGGCCCCCGACCAATCCCGGTTTGAATTTCAAAAAATTCCATTTCGTACCGGCAGCTTCCAGAACATCTGTTGTATCGATACCCATTCGATGAAAAATCATCGCCAGTTCATTCACAAATGAAATGTTCAGATCCCGTTGAGCATTTTCAATTGCCTTTGAAGCTTCCGCTACTTTAATGGAGGGAGCCTTGTGCGTTCCGGCCTCTATAATTGAAGCATACAAGGCATCAATCTTATCTGCTGTTTCGGGAGTAGATCCGGAAGTTACTTTTTTTATCTTAGTCAATGTATGCACTTTGTCACCCGGATTAATCCGTTCGGGAGAATAACCACAGAAAAAATCCACATTGTATTTCAAACCGGATTGTTCCAGTACCGGGACACAATCTTCCTCCGTACAACCGGGATAAACAGTAGATTCATAAATAACGATATCTCCTTTTTTCAACAATTGACTTACAGTCGCCGTTGCATTCATCAAAGGGCCAAGGTCCGGCGTTTTAGTTTTACTAATCGGAGTCGGAACCGTAATGATGTAAATATTACATTCCGACAACGGTTGAAACCCGGAAGTCAAAAAAAGCCCGGTTACGGAAATAGCACCCGGCAATTGCAAAACATTCATCAGATCCTTTGCCTCAACACTCCGGGTATCATCTTTCCCTTCTTTCAGGAATTCCATTCTTTCATCATCAATATCATATCCTACAACCGGATATTTTTTAGCAAATTCCACTGCCAAAGGCAATCCTACATATCCCAAACCAATAATTCCAATCTTCAAATCATCCTCCATTTTGTTATTTTCCTTTTACGATCCGTTTGATATCATTCAACTTATTTAACGCTTCTACCGGTGTTAAATTGTTAACATCCAGGTTATTTATTTCATCCCGTATCTGAGAAAGCACAGGATCGTCCAACTGAAAAAAGTTGAGCTGAAAACCTTCCCTCTCGGATGATATTTTTTTCATCGGCTTGGATATACCGGTTTTACGATTGTCGGTTTCCAATTGTGAAAGTATTTCGTTGGCCCGTTTGACAATACTCTGAGGCATTCCCGCCATTTTTGCCACATGAATCCCAAAACTGTGTTCACTCCCTCCTTTCTCTAATTTACGAAGAAAGACCACCTTATTATCCACTTCTTTAACCGAAACATTGTAATTCTTGATCCGTTTGAATGATTTTTCCATTTCATTCAATTCATGGTAATGCGTAGCAAAAAGAGTCTTGGCCCTGGCCTTCGGGTGTTCATGTATATGTTCCACAATGGCCCAGGCAATCGAAATCCCATCGTAGGTGGAAGTTCCTCGCCCCAATTCATCGAATAAAATCAGACTCCGCGTCGATAAATTATTCAGGATATCCGCTGCTTCATTCATTTCGACCATAAACGTAGATTCGCCGAGTGAAATATTATCGCTGGCGCCCACTCTCGTAAAGATCTTATCTACCAATCCTATTTTTGCCGAATCGGCAGGGACAAACGAGCCTGTCTGGGCCATCAGAGTGATCAATGCCGTTTGACGTAATAAAGCCGATTTTCCCGCCATATTAGGCCCTGTAATAATGATAATCTGTTGCTTTTCATTGTCCAGATAAACATCATTCGAAATATACGGTTCTCCGGCAGGTAATTGAGTTTCTATCACCGGATGACGACCGGCTTTGATATCGATGATCTCATTATCTATAACCTGGGGACATATATACCGGTTCCTTTCAGCCACTTTAAACAGGGAAAGCAGACAGTCCAAACGGGCAATCAGATTGGCATTCGATTGTATCGGAGCAATGTAATTCATCAATTCCAAGACCAGATCATTAAAAAGTTTTGTTTCCAATGCCAGTATCTTATCTTCCGCCCCTAATATTTTTTCTTCATAGATTTTCAACTCTTCCGTTATATAACGCTCCGCACTGACCAAAGTCTGTTTCCGGATCCAATCGGAAGGAACCTTATCTTTATGAGTATTCCGAACCTCCATATAATAACCGAAAACATTATTATAACTCACTTTCAATGAAGGAATTCCGGTTCGTTCACTTTCTTTTTGCTGGACTTGCAGTAAATAATCCTTCCCTGAAAAAGCAATTTCCCGTAGTTGGTCCAATTCTTCATTCACTCCTTTACGGATAATATGACCCTTATTGATCAATGCAGGAGGATCCGCTTCTACTTCTTTTCCTATTTTTTCACAGATAATGCGGCATAGATTGAGCTGGTCTCCAATCTGACGCAAACTGGAATCGTCGGAAGCAAGGCAAGCTTCTTTTACCGGCTCTATTGCATTGAGCGCCACTTTCAACTGAACCACCTCACGAGGAGAAACCCGTCCGACCGAGACCCGGGAAATAATCCGCTCCAAATCTCCTATCAAGCTGAATTGTTGATCTAACAACTCCTTAAACTCCGGATAACGAAAAAAATAGGCAATCACCGACTGGCGATCTTCTATCAGTTTGACTTCTTTTAGGGGAAATGCGATCCAACGTTTCAACATACGCGCACCCATAGCTGTAATCGTGCGGTCCAAAATATCCAACAGGGATTTCCCTCCTTCATTCATAGGGTCCAGAAGTTCCAGACTACGGATGGTAAAACGATCCAGGCGTACATAGCGGTCTTCTTCTATACGGGAAAGAGAGGTTACATGACTGGTTTGGGTATGCTGGGTCAGATCCAGGTAATGAAGAATGGCCCCGGAAGCAATGATTCCGTTCGTCAAGTGATCTATACCGAAACCCTTCAGATTTTTCGTCTCAAATTGTTTGAGTAATCGCTCCCTTGCGGAATCCTCCGTAAAGGCCCAATCCTCAAGCTCGAAAGTCAGGAACTTTGTACCGAAAGATTCTTCAAACAACTTACGATTACTCCGTTCGAATAAAATTTCCTTAGGAGAAAAGCTGTTCAACAATTTATCAATATAATTGACACGACCTTCCGCCGTCATAAATTCCCCGGTGGAGATGTCCAGGAAAGAGACTCCGCAAACACTTTTATTGAAGTGAACCGCTGCCAGAAAATTATTTTCCTTGTGGTTCAGAATGTTATCATTGATTGAAACTCCAGGTGTAACCAATTCGGTAATACCCCGCTTTACCAACTTTTTTGCCAGTTTAGGGTCTTCCAACTGATCGCAAATCGCAACCCGTTTTCCTGCTCTTACCAATTTCGGCAGGTAAGTATCCAATGCATGATGAGGAAATCCGGCTAATTCCACAAACTGAGCAGAACCGTTGGCCCTCCGCGTAAGAGCTATACCCAAGATTTCGGAAGCGGCAATCGCATCGGAAGAAAAGGTCTCATAAAAATCACCGACCCTGAACAATAAAATAGCATCGGGATGCTTCGATTTAATCTCGAAGTATTGCTTCATCAAAGGAGTTTCTGCTATGCCTTTAGCCACTGAAATGATTTTAAAAATTAAAGCAAAGGTAATAAAATAATCGAAAAACCATAAAATCTGTTCTGAAAAAGTTATAAATTTGAAGTAGAAGTGGAAGTCATCCTGATTTTTTCTCAACCAGGGGTTACAACGAAGTAATGCAAATCCAATGGTAGTAAATCGTAACGATGATACATCAACCTCATTACCTCATTGAAATAAGGTAATGAGGTTAAGGGAAAAGCACAATCTTTTGGCGATACTTACATACTATAAAACCTAAAGATTTATAACTTAAAAATAAACCGCCGCAGTAATTGACCAGATCCTGCTTTTGGCAGAAAGATCTTTCAACGATGCCCCGGAGATTGTTTTATAATCATCCGTCAGACCAATGCCGTAATTGACCCCAATCTGCAAGAATTTATACAATTCAACTCCAGCTCCAAAATTAACTCCTGCGGAAAAACTTTCGGATTTCCACTGGTCGGAAATATCCGATCCCGATAAATTAAAACTGATGTAAGGCCCGGCAGCCACATACGGTTTGAAATTTTCCGAAAGGCCGATTTTCAGTTTCGCATTGACCGGTATATCCAGATATCCAACATTCTTATCAATCTTTATATCGCTTACATGATCTATTTTAATTCCTTTTTGAGAATAAAGGACTGCCGCATCAATACCGAAATTTTCAATGAACAACCATTCCATCGTTGCACCAACCTGGAATCCGGTCAAATTACCCGTTGAAAAATGATCCCCTTTCAATGAAACGTCGTTGATATTTATCCCCCCTTTCACCCCAAGCCGTAACTGAGCCTGGGTCGTAAAAACAAACAGCATTGAAAATGCTGCCGCTAAAAACAAATTTTTCTTCATAACCTAAAAAATTAAATAAACATTAAATCAATAAAAAATAACCGAACATTAAATTGTCCCGAAAGGATGAGTGATATTGGCTTCAAAACCCGCCTGCTTTATCAACTCTACGGCACGTTTTACATCCGGTACCTTTACCGCAATAGAAGTTCCAATTCCGGGAACCAACATCGAACTGTTCTGATCTTTCAAAAAATATTCAATTCCCTCCGACTGAAACAAGCTTTCCAGGATATCAGTATCATTCGGGAAAGTAAAAGTCGCAATTTCAACCAATTCCATAATTTTCTTTTTTTTCAGTGATTTACGATCATAAAACGTAAAAAAGAGTACAATTGTTTCGGAAATTTATTGGCATAAGATTTGACATGTTAAGAGAAAGTCCGATATAGGACTATATCCGCCGCTAACTGACAAAATTGCTATAAATGGATGACAATATTACACCTCACATGGAAATCATAATAGAAAATAAACCTTTTAATCCGGATGAATTGGTGAACGAAGTCCCAATTCTAACCTTGAAGAACATGATGTTCCTACCGGGAATACCGACTCCTGTGAACATAGGACGGTCGAAGTCCCTGAAACTGATCCAAGACGGAAAAAAACGGGAAAGCTTATTAGGCGTTTTCTGCCAAAAAGACGCAAATGAAGACGACCCGGGGATAACCGGACTTTTTCCAGTCGGGACTGCTGCCAAAATTGTCAATGTCATACAGGAAAATGAATCCAATATGACCGTATTGCTATTGGGAACCAAAAGAATACACCTGGATGAAATCACAATTACCGAACCTTTTTTAAAAGGAAAGGTATCGGCATTGGAAGATATTCGTCCGCCGAAATCAGATAAGGAATTCAAGGCCCAAATCAACTCCGTCCGTGAAATGACATTGCAAATGTTGTCCACGAAAATGAATCTCCCGGATTTTGTAATGGAGTCCCTGCAAAAATCAAAAGACGACGATTATGTCATCAATCTGGCTTTTTCTTCCGTGGAAGCCAACCCGAAACAAAAACAAGAAGTGATTGCCTGTAACGATTTAAAAGAACGATTAAATAAGTTGCTTTCACTACTGGATCACGATGTCCAATTACTTGAAATCAAAGAATCCATCCGTAAAAAAACCCAGGTAGAAATCGATAAACAACAGCGTGATTATTTCCTGCAACAGGAAATGAAAAATATTCAGGAAGCGCTGGGCGGAAGCATCCAGGACATCGAAATCAAAGAAATCAAAGAAAAAGCAGAAAAAATCAATTTTTCCCCTGAGGTACGGGAAACGTTCATCAAAGAAGTGAAAAAATTGGAACGCCTGCATCCGCAATCGCCTGATTACTCCACTCAAATGACCTATATCCAGAACATTATTTCTTTGCCATGGAATTTATACACCAAAGATAATTTTAATCTCAAACGGGCAAAAAAGATTTTGGATAAAGATCATTTCGGGTTGGAAAAAGTAAAAGAACGTATCATTGAACATCTGGCCATATTAAAACTGAAAGGAGATATGAAATCTCCGATCATCTGTTTATACGGCCCTCCCGGAGTAGGAAAAACTTCCCTGGGAAAATCGATAGCGGAAGCTTTGGATAGAAAATACATCCGGTTGTCCTTGGGCGGATTACACGACGAAGCTGAAATCCGCGGACATCGCCGTACCTACATCGGAGCAATGCCCGGACGAATTATCCACAGTATCCAGAAAGCCGGTTCTTCCAATCCGGTCATCATCCTCGACGAAATCGATAAGGTCGGTCACGATTACAAAGGCGACCCGTCGGCGGCCTTGCTTGAAGTTCTGGATCCGGAACAGAATTTTGCATTCCACGACAATTACCTGGATATCGATTACGATTTGTCGAAAATACTCTTTATCGCCACTGCCAATACATTGAATGCTATTTCCCAGCCTTTAACCGACCGTATGGAAGTCATCGACGTAAGCGGTTACATCATGGAGGAAAAACTGGAGATCGCCCGACGACACCTGGTACCTCAACAATTGGAAAAACATGGAATCCCTTCCGGAACATTCAATATCTCCAAAAAGGCATTGGAGGGCATCATCGAATCTTATACCCGGGAATCGGGAGTCCGGGAACTAGACAAAAAACTTGCAAAAATCATGCGCAGGATTGCCAGGAAAATTGCAGAAAACACGCCATTTCCGGACACTCTCAAAACCGAACACCTGTATGATTACCTAGGCCCTGTCGAGTATTCCCGTGAAAAATACCAGGGAAATGATTATACGGGAGTCGTTACCGGTCTTGCCTGGACCGCTGTTGGAGGGGAAATCCTGTTCGTAGAAACCAGTTTAAGTAAAGGGAAAGGTTCTAAACTTACGCTAACCGGAAATCTGGGAGAAGTCATGAAAGAATCGGCTGTACTGGCGCTCGAATACATAAAATCGCATGCAAGTTCCCTCAAGATCGACGATGAAGTATTCGATAACTGGAACGTGCACGTACACGTTCCTGAAGGGGCAATTCCCAAAGATGGCCCGTCGGCAGGAATTACCATGGCAACATCTATTGCGTCGGCGTTCACTAATCGTAAAGTGAAAAAAGGAATTGCCATGACCGGGGAAATTACTCTTCGTGGCAAGGTTTTACCCGTCGGGGGAATCAAAGAAAAAATTTTGGCAGCTAAACGGGCCGGAATCAAAGAAATCATCCTGTGCCGGGAAAATAAAAAACACATCGACGAAATCAACGAATTGTATCTCAAAGGACTGAAATTCCACTATGTAGACGATATAAAGGAGGTTTTGGATATTGCGTTGATATAGAAAGAAGAATGAAAAAAAGGGGTTCGTACGAACCCCTTTTTTTCATTCTTCTTTCTTCTTTTTTCATTCCGCTTCCTGTTGCGCTTCGTATTCTTTCAACAGTTTATCCTGAACATCCGCCGGCACCAGTTCGTAGGCGGAAAATTTCATTGTAAACGACGCCCGGCCTCCGGTAATGGAACTCAATGAAGTGGAATAACTACCCATTTCTTTGAGGGGAACTTTAGCCATTAGCTTTTCGTATCCCTTCTCAGACGACATCCCCATGATCATGGCACGACGTCCCTGCAAATCACCCATCACATCTCCCATACAGTCGGCAGGCAACGAAACTTCCACATCATAAATCGGTTCGAGAATCTTCGGACCCGCATTTTTGAACGCTTCGCTGAATGCATTCCGTCCTGCAAGCAGGAAGGAAATTTCATTGGAATCCACCGGGTGCATCTTTCCGTCATAAACGATAACACGCACATCACGGGCATACGAACCGGTCAATGGACCCTGTTCCATACGTGCCATCACACCTTTCAGGATAGCAGGAAGGAAACGAGCATCGATAGAACCGCCGACAATACTGTTTACAAACACGAGCTTACCTCCCCAATCCAACGGAACTTCCTGTACATCGCGAGCCTGTATTTTAAACTCTTGCCCATTAAACCTATAGACTTCAGGCATCGGCATTCCGTCCTGATACGGCTCTACAATCAAATGAACCTCACCAAACTGTCCGGCACCTCCGGACTGTTTTTTGTGACGATAATCGGCACGAGCCGATTTTGTGATTGTCTCACGGTACGGGATTTTCGGTTCCAGGTATTCAATAGGTAATTTATCGTTATTTTCAATTCTCCATTTGAGAGTCTTCAAGTGAAATTCTCCCTGTCCGGAAATAATAATTTGCTTTAATTCTTTAGACTGTTCAACTACCCACGTAGGATCTTCCGAACGCATCCGGTTCAGGATTTCCATCATTTTTTCAGAATCAGCTTCATTTACAGCTTTAATGGCACGACGGTATTTTGAATTCGGATATTTAATAAAATTAAATTTATTATCCGTGCCTTTAGCATTCATCGTATGCCCGGTATTTACATCCTTCAGTTTCACCGTTGCTCCGATATCTCCCGCGCATAACTCCGGCACTTCAGTCCTGTTCTGTCCGGCGACAACGAACAATTGCGAAATGCGTTCTTTCGAACCTCGATCTTCATTTGTCAGGTCATCTCCCGATTTGATTGTTCCGGACATTACTTTGAAATAAGAAACTCTTCCGATATGAGGTTCTACTGTCGTTTTAAATACAAATATACTCGTCGAAGCCTTAGAATCGGGGTTTACCTCTTTTCCTTCCACAGTGATATAAGGAGGCATCTTATCCGGTCCCGGAACAACATTTCCTAGGAACTCCATCGTACGACGCACGCACATATCACGTTCTGCACATACACAAAACACCGGAAACATTCCCCTTGAAATCAATCCCTGACGAATACCTTCACGCATTTCTTCTTCCGACAAACTGCCCTGATCAAAAAATTTCTCCATGAGAGCTTCGTCATTTTCAGCCGCCGCTTCAACCAGAGCCTGGTGCATCAATGCCGCCTTGTCTTTTTCCGAATCCGGAATATCCAACACTTCAGGAATTCCTCCTTCGGGTTTCCATTGGTACATTTTCATCTTCAATACGTCCACCACAGCATTAAACGACGAACCACAGGTAACCGGATACTGAATAGGAACAACACGCCCGCCATAGGTTTCCTTCAACTGTACCAGAATATTATCGTAATCACACTTCTCCTGATCCAATTGATTGATGATAAAAATAACCGGTTTATTCAATTTCTCTGTTTGACGGAATATGTTAATCGTTCCGACTTCCACCCCATATTGCCCATTGATTACCATCAAAGCTGTGTCTGTCACGCTCAATGCGGAAACTGCTCCTCCTACAAAGTCGTCTGACCCCGGGCAATCAATGAAATTAAGCTTCTTATTCATCCATTCAACACTAAATATTGTCGAAAAGACAGAATAACCGTATTCTTTTTCCACCGGGAAATAGTCGCTCACCGTGTTTTTTCCGTCAACACTTCCCCTACGTTTTATAATCCCACCCTCGAAAAGCATAGCTTCCGCGAGAGTGGTTTTCCCTGAGCCAGAACTACCGACAATAGCGATGTTCTTGATTTCGTTAGTTTGATACACCTTCATGATATCCGAATTATTAAGTTTAACAATAAAAACTGTTTTTAGTGCTTTTTTACAGATGGGGCGCAAATTATATAAATTCCACTAAAAAAACAATTTTTAAAGCTATGTTATAAAACACAAAAAGCGATAAAAACACTTTCTGAATGAAAGAAAGGAAAAAAAGAAGAGCTTACGCACGGATATTGTGGCAAGCCCTTCCTTATTCTAATGATTCGTTCTAACGATTCATCGGCACATTATTTCCTGATAACCTTGAACGTTTTGCCGTTGTATTGCAGCAGGTACGTGCCTTTGGCATAGCCCGTCAGATCGATCGTTGTCGTGCCTTCCCCGGTTTTGTAAGTTCCCTTCAGCGAACCGGTCACATCCGTGATGCGGACTGTTTGGTTCGCCTGGGTATTACTCACCCGGATGATTCCCGATGTCGG
>JAITTA010000301.1 GCA_031287395.1 Dysgonamonadaceae bacterium
CGTGATGAAATCATTAACGCCGTATTTCTGTTTTCTCCGAAAGCGACAGACATGCGTAAGTTGATTGCATATATTGATATGACGTTTTTCCTTGAACGGATTGGAGACCTGGTATTGAATATTTCTAATTTTACTAAAAAAACCCGGTTCGACTACGATCCGTTTACCGAATTCCGCGTGATTCTGACTAAAATGTTGAAAGCGGCTGAGAAGATGGTGAAGAATGCCGTGTTTGCTTTCTCTTGTGAAGACAATACCATGGCCCGTGATACGATTGCCATTGATGATAAAGTGGATGAACTCCTGAGTGAAATAAATGAGAAAATACAACAATCATTTACTGAAAAGATATTAAATTCGCAGGATTTATTGAATATTACATGTATTAATAGCATGTCGTATAATATCGAAAGAATTGCAGATAACGCTACGAATATTGCAGAAGCGGCAATATACCTGATCGAAGGCAAAGATATTCGTCATGCGCCAAAATGGTAAAGAAGACCGTAAGACTGTAAGACTGTAAGACCGTAAGACCGTAAGACTGTAAGAGCGTAAGAGCGTAAGAGCGTAAGAAAACGGAATCGGGTTAACTTATTAAATATGTCGAACATGAATGATAAATATGGAGAAGTAGAAATCCTGATTGTTGATGATGAATCGGATATTTGTGAAATCCTGCAATTCAATCTCGAGAACGAGAGTTTTAAAGTGGAGACGGCTTCATCGGCAGAAAAAGCTTTGGAAATGCTGGATAAAAATCAATACCAATTGATTTTGTTGGATGTGATGATGGGCGGTATGTCGGGATTCCGGATGGCTGAAAAATTGAGAAAAGAAGGCAATACGACTCCTGTTATTTTCCTGACGGCAAAAGATACGGAGAATGATATGCTTACCGGATTCTCAATAGGAGGAGATGATTATATTTCAAAGCCATTTTCGGTCAAAGAAGTCATTGCCCGTGTAAAAGCCGTATTGAAGCGAACAGAGAAAAAGGAACAGGAAGTTGTCGGAAAGGAACTCCATTTTGACGGTTTGAATATCGATTTACAATCTAAACAGGTATATATTGAGGGAATGTCGGTTTTACTCACTAAAAAAGAATTTGAGATTTTGTGCCTGTTGCTTAAAAATCCTTCTCGTGTATTTAGCCGTGAAGAGATATTGGATAAAGTGTGGGGAGATGAAAGTTATGTCCTGGAACGTACGGTTGATGTGCATATTACCCGTCTGAGGAAAAAAATAGGCAATCATGCCATATATATTACAAATCGTTCGGGATATGGTTATTGTTTTAATCCGGAAATAAATCAATTGATATGAGACTAAGTTACAGACAGAAAATTTTCCTTTATTTTTTTGTTGTTTTTGCTATGTTTACCTGTGCAGTCGTGCTTTTCGAAGAGTCACGTGAGAAAAAATACAAAAAGGAAATCTTTGAGTCCGATCAGAAGGTATATACGGAATTTGTCCATTTGTATATTACTCATAATCAGATTGGCGTTAATAATATGGACCGATTGAACGGTTTGTTGCCGTTACTTCCGGAGAAATTACGGATTACTATCATAGATGATGCGGGAAAGGTCATTTTTGACAATGATATAACCAGCGTGTCGGGGTTGGAAAACCACCTCGATCGTCCTGAAATACAAAAGGCCCGGCTGAAAGAATTCGGTTCGGATGTCCGGCGGTCAACTTCCATGAATAAAGAGTTCATGTATTATACGATTCATTACGATGGATATTATATCCGGGTAGCTTCTCCTTACGACGTGGAAGTAAAAGATTTTTTCAAATCCGATAATGTATTTTTGTACTTCATTATTTTCTTGCTTTTTGCGGTTCTGATTGTTTTGATATACCTCTCCAATCGTTTTGGGCAGTCAATCACCCAACTGAAGGATTTTGTTCTTTCGGCAAAGGACGGCAATGTAGACCTGCGACAGATCTGCTTCCCGGATGATGAATTGGGTGAAATCGGGGATGAAATTGTCGATTTATATAAGAGGTTGGAAGACAGCCGGAAGAAAATATTGATGGAACGGGAAAAGTTACTCCAGCATTTCCAGTCGGTTGAAGAAGGAGTTTGTTTCTTTACTCCTGAACGAAAGAAAGTGTATTCCAATTCGCATTTCATGCAGTATCTCAATATTTTGTGCGACAGACCGACTTTGAATACGGACGCCTTGTTTTTCGAGCCGGTTTTTTCCGGGTTACAGGCATTCTGGGAGAAAGAGGACGAGTGCCAAAGTCCTTTGTATGAAGAGAAAATAGAAAAGAATGGTAAATATTATCAACTTAAATCCATTTTGTTCGATGACGGCAGCTTTGAAGTGACCATCGACAATATTACCAAGACGGAAAAAACCCGCTTGCTGAAACAGGAAATGACCAATAATATTGCTCACGAACTGAGAACTCCTGTAACCAGCATCCGGGGATACCTGGAAACTTTGAAGGAACAGCCGGGAATAGAAGCTGAAAAAAGACAATTCTTTATCAATCGTTCCTATGCGCAAATCATCCGTTTGTCGGAACTGATACAGGATATCTCGGTACTCGAAAAAATAGAAGAAGCGGTCGATCGTTTTGAAATAGAACTTGTGAATATTCGTCCTTTACTCAATGAATTGCAGGTCGATTTATCCGATCGTTTTCAACAGCATCATATAGAATTTAAACTACAGGTCGATGATTCGGTCAAAATAGAAGGGAATCGCATGTTGTTGTATTCTGTTTTCCGTAACCTGGTGGATAATTCCATTGCTTATGCCGGTAATGACATTACAATTTGTGTAACTGCTTACATGGAAGACGATGAATTTTATTATTTTTCTTATTATGATACAGGAGACGGAGTTGACGAACATTTCCTTTCCCGCCTGTTTGAACGTTTTTACAGGGTCAATGAAGGACGTACTCGCGATACGGGAGGTTCCGGATTGGGACTGTCCATCGTGAAAAATGCCGTGCTATTCCACAAAGGTGAAATCACTGCGAAAAATCGTAAGGAAGGAGGACTGGAATTCCTGTTCACACTGAAGAAAAAGAGGTAAAGTGATGATATCCTTCTTCTACCAACTGATATCAACAACCACAGGAAAATGATCGGATGGGAACCGTCCATAATTCATGTCGGTCAGAACGCCATATTTCAGTACCTTCATCCGGTTGTCGGTAAAAATATAGTCGATTCGGTCCTGCATTTTTGCCGTCAATTTGAACCCGTTGAAAGTTCCTGCCGGTCCATAAGGTTTCATGGATGAAATAAGGTATGAGTCGTTAAGAATTGTTTGCATTGTTTTGACCTGTACTGTTTCAGGAGTTGAGTTGAAGTCTCCTGTGCAGATTACCGGGGATTTCCCTGCAATCTCTTTGATTTTTTGTGCCATTAGTTTTCCTGATTCGATACGGGCGATTACCCCTTCATGGTCGAAGTGGACGTTAAAAAAATAAAATTCTTTTCCGGTTTTGGAATCTTTGAATTTAGCCCAGGAACAGATGCGGTTACAACATTTCGCATCCCATCCTTTACCCGGAATATCGGGCGTTTCACTTAACCAGAAGTCTCCGGAACCGAGGATTTTGAACCGCTCCTTCTTGTAAACGATGGCGGAATGTTCCCCTGCATTTTTCCCATCATCACGACCATGACCCGTATAAGCATAGTCTCCCGGTTCACAAATATCTTTTAATTGAAATTCATAACCTTCCTGAGTGCCAATGATATCGAAATCATGATATGCAATCAGACTTTTGACCATTTCTTTCCGGTTAGCCCAGGCATTTTCACCGTCGTTGGCTGTTCCGAGACGTAAATTGTAAGATGCGATACGCAGGTTTCCTTTGTTTTGTGCGGTTACCGACAAACAAAACAAGCAACAGATAATGAGGAATAGATTTTTCATATAAGTTGTAAGTTATAAATTATAAGCTTTAAGTCATAACCACCGCGTAACTATCGTATAACCACCGTGTAACTATCGTATAACCCAAAACCCAATCACAAAAATAGTAAAGTGTTTTGAATTTGAACGAAAATCTTCTTATTTTTGGCAAAGATTTTTCTCCGGTATTTAAATATTCCGACAAGATGAAGACAAATAACTACATTGTTTGTACAGTACTTTTTTTATTGATATCTCAGATCTGTTTTCCTGGGATCAATCATCCGAATCCGGAAGTTCCTGTGGGATGGGCTAATAACTCTATCAATACTGTTGTTTTCCGGAAAAATTCCCTGGTAACATATGGGAATACACAAATAATGGCTTATTATAATCCGGAAGGATACTTATGCCTCGCAAAGAGAATGACCGGGAGTCATTTGTGGGATATCAAACAAACCCCTTTTACGGGAAATGTGCGGGATGCCCATAATTCGGCCAGCATCATGATTGACGGGGACGGATATTTGCATGTAGCCTGGGATCATCATGGAACCCGGTTGAGATACACGAAGAGTAAACAACCCCTGTCGCTCGAATTGGAAGAAAAGCAACCGATGGATGGAATCCGGGAAGATAAGGTAACATACCCTGAATTTTATAAAATAAATGAAGGGAACCTGATTTTTATCTATCGTGACGGTTCGTCCGGAAAAGGTAATCTTGTCATGAAAAAGTATATTACAAAAGATAGGAAGTGGCTGACTTTGCATGAAAATCTGATTGATGGGGAAGGACAGCGTAATGCTTACTGGCAGGCTTGTACCGATACTAAAGGAACCATTCATTTGTCGTGGGTTTGGAGGGAAAGCCCGAATGTGGAAAGTAATCACGATATGTGTTATGCCCGTTCAGAAGATGGAGGCTTGACCTGGGAAAATTCCCGGGGTAAAAAATACGTGTTACCCATTACGGTAAAAACAGCGGAATATGCCATGAAGATTCCACAAAACAGCGAATTGATCAATCAGACGTCTATGACGACCGATGAAGAAGGGAGTCCTTATATTGCTACTTATTTCCGGATGCAGGATTCACCGGTTCCTCAATACCATGTTATTTATTTGAAAAACGGGAAATGGGGTGATCTGAATTCCGGCTTTCGTAAAACGCCTTTTTCCCTCAAAGGAACCGGAACCAAGCAAATTCCGGTTTCAAGACCGCAAATATTAGCGTGGAATAATGAATTGTATTTGCTTTTCCGGGATGAAGAGAGAGGAAAACACGCTTCAATGGCTGTTTGTACGGACCCGGAGAAAAACCGATGGACGGTCAATGACCTGACTTCCTATTCTTTGGGAGATTGGGAACCTACTTACGATACGGAACTCTGGAAAGAAAAAAAGGTTTTGAATCTTTTTTGTCAGCGTGTGGAACAAACGGATAGTGAAGGTATTTCCGATGTCAAACCTCAACCGATCGAAGTATTGGAGGTGATTCCCGGTTACCGCTTGGTGTGGAGCGATGAATTCGATTATGAGGGCAAGCCGGATCCCGAATCCTGGATTTATGAAACCGGGTTTGAAAGGAATGAGGAACTGCAATGGTATCAGCAGGATAATGCCTGGTGTCGTGACGGGGTTCTGATGATAGAAGGACGAAAAGAACAGGTGAAAAATCCTGATTTTGAAGCGGGTAGTAAGGACTGGAGAAAAAACAGGGAGTATGCCGAATACACTTCCGGTTGTATCAAATCCCGTGGCAAAAAAGAATTTTTATACGGACGTTTTGAAATCCGGGCGAAAATACCGACTGCTTCCGGTTCATGGCCGGCTATCTGGACTTTAGGAAAGTCGATGCCTTGGCCTTCGAATGGAGAAATTGATATCATGGAATATTATAAAATAAAAGGAGTCCCTCATATTCTTGCCAATACAGCTTGGGGAACAGACCAGAGGTATCATGCCCGATGGAATACTCAAACGGTTCCATTTTCGAAATTTACAGAGAAGGACCCTCAATGGGCCGATAAATTCCATATCTGGAGAATGGATTGGGAGGAAGAGGTCATCCGGCTTTATCTTGATGACGAATTACTGAATGAAACCTGGTTGAAAGAGACCAACAACGGTTCTATCGGCAACTATACCAATCCTTTTCGTCAACCTCACTATATTTTATTGAATCTGGCAATAGGGAAACAGGGCGGAACTCCGGACGATCCGGCTTTTCCTCTCAGGTATGAGGTTGATTATGTCAGAGTTTACCAGAAGAATAAGTGATTTCTTTGGGGAAATCAAGATTTCCTGCAATTCATCGATATCCGGCTTGGATGCAAGTTTGCAACGGATCTCACTGACAATCTTTCGAGGGAATATACAAAGATACAAAAAAATCCCAACTCATTCAACTAGAATCGGTTGGGATTTAATTTTTGTTTACTGAAACTCCCTCAATTTTTTTAGTTGATATCGACACTTCCTTTAATTCTCAGTATGATGCTGGCAGGGTCTCCGGAAGTTTCGACTGTAATTGTTTTATCAAATGGACCGGGGCGCCCTGCAGGGTCGAATGTGGCCTTTACATGTCCTTGCTTTCCCGGAGCGATAGGCTCTTTCGTCCATTCGGGGGTAGTACAGCCGCAGGAGGGTTTTACATTAGAGATTACAACCGGTTTGCCTGTATTATTCGTGAGGGTGAATACGGCAGTAACTTTCCCGTCTTTTTCCTTGATTGTTTTGAAATCGTGGGTTGTTTCGTTGACTGAAATTTGGTTGGGATTATTGATTTTTATCTCTACCGTCTTTGCTGTATCCTGACCGGTTAAAGATACATTGTTGTTTGCCAGAACGGTCATTCCCGCAAACATAGGAACTATCAGAGCAAATTTTATTAATTGCATCCGGTTTGAATTTTTCTTGTTCATCATTGTGATTCGTTTTTTTAAATGATTAAAATTAAAATTATTGGTAATTCCCAGATAAGCCGGTATTTGACTTACCTTCAGGAGTTCCTGTTGGTATTGGCGCCTGTCGTAACCTGCTTCCAGAATTTGTTTATCGGTGTAAAATTCGATATTTTGCTTTACAGCTTGTCTGAATAGCCATACTAAAGGATTGTACCAACAAAGGGCCCAAATCATTTCAAAGAGCATAATATCGACTGAATGCCATTGTGTTACATGTATTTGTTCATGCTTTAAGATGGCTTTCATTTCTTCGTCGTTATGTAACGTCGGATTTATATAAATAGTTCTGAAAAATGAGAACGGATTGCTTACCGAGTGCATCTTTCTGATTTTGTAGTTGTGTGAGTTATCTAAAGGAGTTGATTTACTCCTGATTTCCAACAGGCTGACCAGTTGTATTCCCAAACGGATTAATAAAACTGCAATTCCGATTATCATTATCAGTAAAATTCCATCTTGTGTGGAAAATCCCTTTTCGGCACCACTCACATTAATAGGAAAATGTGGCGTGATTTGTTGCATGGTTTGTACTTGCATCGGTGTAAAAAAGACTGAAAAATTGATTAGTGGAAAAAGGAAAGACAAAAGTATGACTGCCAGAAAATAATATCGTTTCCACAAATAAAACGTGTCTTTTCTTAAAAGAAAGTAATAAAAGCCGTAAAAAACGACCAAAGCGATGTTTACCTTTAATATATACAACAATTCGGCATTCATGGTTTTAGATTTTCCCGTTCGATCATTTCCGCCAGTTCTCTCAGTTCTTCCGGAGTCAGAGCATTTTCATTTACGAAAAATGCAACCAGATCTTTATACGAATTTTTAAAATAATTTCGTACGAAACCCGACATGAAAGTCTTTTTGTATTCCTCTTCCTGAATTGAAGGAGAGTATTTATATACATTCCCGTATTTTCGGGAGGAAACATAGTTCTTCTTTTCCAGATTTTTTACAATAGAAGCCAGTGTTGTATACGGCAACCGGGGTTCAGGGTAACTTTCCAGATAATCTTTGATGAAGCCGGAACCTTTGTACCAGATGATCCTCATCGCTTCTTCCTCCTGTATTGTCAATTTTTCCATATAAAAAGAATTACGAAATTTTCGCAAAGTTACGAAACTTTCGTAATTCAGCAAATTTTTTTGGAAAAAAATTAAAAAATTTATATTGAATCAACGAAAAATGTTGAGAGATAAATAGTTGTAAGTTATTTCAATGGCAGTGGCGGCGGCGGTGTCTAATACATCGGCTTTCAGCAGGTCGTAATAACGAACTTCCGGAAAACGTTGTTTCAAAAATGTAGTTTTTCCTGTTTGACGTGCTCCAAACAAGAAAATGCTCTCATTTTCAGCATCTTGCATTTTAAAAATCTTGTAATCATAAGTTTTACGAATACTCGGTGCTCTTCGAAATTATTCCTCCGTTTCTTTCTTTGCAATCAACAATTTTTGAAGTTCTTCCCCTGAAAGGTTTAAATGTAGTTTCCCCTTGTGTGCCAGGGAAATATTTCCGGTTTCTTCGGATACCACAATGACTTTGGCATCGGTTTCCTGTGATATTCCAAGAGCCGACCGGTGACGTAGTCCCAAATCTTTCGGGATATCATTTTTTTGGGAAACCGGCAGGATACAGGAGGCCGCTTTGATTTTTTTGTCCACGATAATCATGGCTCCGTCGTGTAACGGACTGTTTTTAAAGAAAATATTTTCAATCAGCCGGGTGCTTAAACTGGCGTTGAGTATTTCTCCGGTCTGAATATATAATTCCAGGCTGATATCCTGTTGGAGAACCATCAAGGCTCCGGTTTTGGTTTTCGACATGTTCATCGAAGCTAATACGATGGGCATGACATACGAGAGATCTTCTTTTATCGAATCGTTTTTGGAATAAAATATCCGCGTAAGAAATTTCCACCCGCGGTGTGAACCCATTGCCTGCAGGAAGCGCCGGATTTCATCCTGAAACAGGATAATTAAAACGATGAAACCGACACTGATGAATTTATCCAGGATGGCGCCCATTAACCGCATTTCGAGGATCTGGGAAATCACAATCCATGTAGCAATAAACGCTAAGATACCACTGAAGATAGCCGTTGTGCCGGATTTCTTCATCAGTTGGTAGAGTTTATAAAGGAAAAATGCTACCAGCAAAACATCAATGGCGTCTTTTATACCGAAATCAAAATGCATGGGATGCTTCTTTCATTTTGTTATAAATCTTTACACATTCTACGGCTTCTTTCACATCATGTACCCGTAAGATGGATGCTCCTTTCATCAGAGCAATGGTATTCAGTACCGAAGTTCCGTTCAAAGCCTCTTCGGCACTGCAATCCAATACCTCGCGAATCATGGTTTTACGTGAAACCCCAACCAGGATAGGGAGTTCAAATATACGAAATTCTTTTAAAACCTTCATTAAGTAGTAGTTTTGGTCCGTATTTTTACTGAACCCGAATCCGGGATCGAGAATGATATTATTGACGCCCTTCTGATGCAGGAGATTAATTTTGTTTGAAAAATAAAGGAATATCTCTTTCATCAGATGTTCGTATCCGGCGTATTGCATCATGGTTTGAGGACTTCCTTTCATGTGCATTGCGATATAGGGAATTTTCAGATCGGCTACGGTATCGAACATTTTCTCGTCCAATTCTCCGGCCGAAATATCATTGATAAGAGCCACACCGAATTTTTCGACACAATGGCGGGCAATTCCCGACCGGAACGTATCGACGGAAACGATGGCTTCCGGAAATTCCCGGAACAGAATTCTCAAACCGTATTCCAGACGCTCTATTTCCTCTTCAGCGCTTACATACTTGGCATTCGGACGGGAGGAATATCCTCCAACGTCGATTATGTCGGCCCTTTCTTCCTTGATTTGATGTACACGATCAATGATTTCCTGTTCTGTTTGCTTCCTGCTTCCCCGGAAAAACGAATCGGGAGTAAGGTTGAGAATACCCATGACCAGGGGCCGGGACAGATCGATTAATTCGCCTTTAATATTAATATACATGAGTTTTCCGTGTGAACTTATTTTTTACAAAAGTAAATTTAAAAACACAAAGACACAAAGAAGAAGAAGTTATTTATTTACTTTTTGTATTTTTGTCTGAAAATTAAAAACATGAAGGTAAGCGAACTTTACAAAGTCTATCTGGCATATCCGTTGGTGACTACGGATACCCGGAATTGCAGTCCGGGATCTATCTTTTTTGCTTTGAAAGGGGAAAATTTCGACGGAAATCATTTTGTGGAAGAGGCTTTGGCTAAAGGTTGCGAGTTTGCAGTCTGCGATTCCGGGGATGTTCCTGCCGGGGAAAAGATCATTCGGGTTGACAACAGTTTGAAAACTTTACAGAAACTGGCAAATTATCATCGCCGGCAATTGAAAACGCCGGTTATAGGGATTACCGGTACCAATGGAAAGACGACAACCAAGGAACTGATGGCTGCAGTACTGTCTTCTACTTATCATGTATTGTCTACACAGGGCAACCTGAATAATCACATCGGAGTTCCTCTCACTCTCTTGCAACTTCGTCCGGAGCATGAATATGCAATCATTGAGATGGGGGCCAACCATCCGGGTGAAATCAAAACGTTGACCGGGATTGCAGAACCCGATTTCGGTATCATTACCAATGTGGGAAAAGCTCACCTCGAAGGTTTCGGTTCTTTCGAAGGCGTCATTCGTGCTAAAGGGGAGTTGTACGACTATTTGAGAAAAACAGGGGGAACCGTGTTTCTCAATCATGAAAATTCTTATCTAAATACTATTGTAGGGAACCTGAAAAAGGTATTTTACGGGAAAACGAGTGATTCTTTTGTCTGGGGAAATGCGATTTCTTCTTTCCCGTTTCTGAGTTTCGAGTGGTATCGGGGAGATAAAATGTATCCTGTCAAGACGCAATTGGTCGGAGAATACAATCTGGAAAATGCTTTAGCTGCCGTTGCTGTGGGAAATTACTTCTCCGTGGGCGCACACGGAATTAACAAGGCCTTGGAAGAATATATTCCTCAAAATAATCGTTCTCAATTCAGGGATACCGGGAAAAATAAATTGATTATCGACGCATACAATGCCAATCCTACCAGCATGGCGGCAGCATTGGAAAATTTCGATAAAATGCAGGTTTCTCCTAAAATGGTGATACTTGGAGATATGAAGGAATTGGGTATCCAGAGTCCGGAGGAACATCGGAAAATAATCGACTTGATTGAAAAATCGGCTTTTGATAAGGTATTTTTATGTGGGCCGGAGTTTTCATCCTTACCGGTTCTTCATCCGGATGCCTGCCGGTTTGAAAAAAACGAAGACCTGATTCAATACCTGGTTTCTTCCGATATTACAGGATACCATATATTGATCAAAGGTTCGCGAGGAATCCGGTTGGAAAAAACCATTGGATTTTTGTAAATAAAATTATATTATTATATTGTCCGAAAAATTCGATACCATGAAAAATCAAAAATTACCTGTTGTGGCAGGAAACATGTTATTCCCGTTTATTCTTGTCACCTCCCTTTTTGCCCTGTGGGGATTTGCTAATGATATCACAAATCCGATGGTGGCTGCATTTAAGAATATCCTGTTGATTTCCAACTTTGAAAGTTCTCTGGTACAGTTTGCTTTTTATGGGGGATATTGTTTTATGGCAATTCCTGCGGCTATTTTTATTAAACGCTTCAATTATAAAAAAGGAATTCTGATGGGATTG
Source organism: Dysgonamonadaceae bacterium (assembly GCA_031287395.1). Classification (GTDB taxonomy): domain Bacteria; phylum Bacteroidota; class Bacteroidia; order Bacteroidales; family Azobacteroidaceae; genus BNXB01. The sequence continues at coordinate 11,591 of JAITTA010000301.1, forward strand.
ACTTTGTATTCTATCGGTTGTTTCCTGTTTATTCCTGCGGGTAATGCCATTGCCTTCTGGGCTTTTCTTATGGCCTATTTTGTGATGACCTGTGGGCTGGCTTTTCTGGAAACGACATCTAATCCTTATATCCTCTCTATGGGAGCAGAAGAGACTGCTACACAGCGGCTCAATTTCTCTCAGGCGTTTAATCCGATGGGATCTTTAACCGGAATGTTGATTGCCAAGGAATTGATTCTTAAAAAATTGAATGAGGCAACGGAAGCCGAGAGAATTGTATTGAAGGATTCGGACCCGGCGGCTTTTTCGGCGATGCAGAATAATGACTTGAGTGTAGTGAGCGGACCTTATTTGATGCTAGGGGTTATAGTTCTTGTTTTCCTTCTTGTTTTTCTCGTGTCGAAACTTCCGGGTGATACTCCCAAGGAAGAAAAGGGTTTACGGATGGGAGCTACTTTCAAGCGCCTTCTGAATAATGGACGGTATGTGCGTGCGGTCGTTGCACAGACTTTTTATGTGGGGGTACAAATTATGGTGTGGACTTTTATTATCCAGTATGCGGAAACCGAACTGGGAATGAGTAAGTCCGATGCACAGGGATACAATATGGTTGCTATGGGTATTTTTGTAACCAGCCGGTTTATTTGTACTTTTTTGTTGAAATACATTAAGCCGAGTGTCCTTTTGATGGGCTTGGCAATGGGTGGTGTTGTATTTACCCTGGGTGCTGTATTGATAAAAGGAATGTTTGGCTTGTATAGTCTGGTTGCAATTTCAGCATGTATGTCCTTGATGTTTCCCACTATTTACGGGATTGCCCTCAAAGGATTGGGGGATGATGCCAAATTGGGTTCTGCGGGTTTGATCCTTGCGATTGGAGGGGGATGCCTGATGCCTCCGCTCCAGGGATTATTAATTGATAAGGCCATTTGGTTCGAATCGTTATCTTCTGTCCGGATTTCGTTTGTATTACCGTTGATTAGTTTTCTTGTAATTGCCTGGTTTGGAAACTGGGCTAAAAAGAATTGATTTGGATTCTTCAAAACTGAAAATATACAAAGCTTCTGCCGGTTCGGGTAAAACGTTTACCCTGGCGCTGGAATACATCCGCGAATTGTTGATGAAGCAATCGCGCGATGCACACCGGCATATATTGGCCGTAACTTTTACCAAAGATGCCACGGGTGAGATGAAAAACCGTATTCTTTCCGAATTGTATGGTCTGGCTTTCGATTGTCCGGATTCCGGAACGTTCGGAAAGGCCTTGTCCGAGGCTCTGAGACGATCGGGTCATCCGATGAACGATGAAGAGATCAGGGAAAAATCGAAGTTGATATTGCATTCCATCCTGCATGATTACAGTCACCTGAATATAACGACGATCGATAGCTTTTTTCAGAAAGTTTTACGGAATCTTGCCCGGGAGTTGGGGCGCGGTTCCCGGTTTAATCTGGAAATGAATACTTTAAAAGTGTTATCAGAGGCCGTTCATGCCGTTATTGAACAGGCGAATGAAGATCCTCAGCTTCTGGATTGGTTGATGGCTTATATTGAAGGGAAGCTTGACGAAGGAGGGTATTGGCGGATCGACCGGGAAATGATGGATTTCAGTCGTTGTATTTTTAATGAGTATTTTCAGGAACACGAATACATCCTTAAATCTCAATTGGAGAGTGATGCTTCGGTCTTTAAGAAAATAAAAGAGTCCCATTCGGAAATTCAATCGGGCTGTAAAGATTTTTTTAAAAATGTTTATGAAGAAATGACGGAAGTGATGCTTCAGAATGCCCTGGAGCCTGGAGACTTCAATCGTAACGGTGTTGTCCTGAACTTTTTAAGTAAGTTGGCATCGGGAGATTTTCAAACGGCAAATGCCGGTACGGCGACCATTAAGGATTGTTGTTCCGACGCTTCGAAATGGCCTTCGGGGAAAACGAAAAAAAAGGATACAGTTATCGCTTTGGCCGAATCCTGCTTCATGAGGTTGTTGAATACCACTTTGGATGTCTTGCGTAAATACCATACCTCCCGGATGATTACCCAAAATATCCATCAGTTGGGTTTGATTTGGGATATCACCAATGAGATTAGCCGGCAAAATGCCGAAAATAACCGGTTCATGCTTTCCGATACTGCTCTGTTCCTCAATCGGATGATTGACGATTCGGATACTTCATTCATATATGAAAAAATAGGGGCGGAAATAAAACATGTGATGATCGACGAAT
>JAITTA010000328.1 GCA_031287395.1 Dysgonamonadaceae bacterium
CACATAATTATTCGCATGCTCTATCCGTTCGGGAGAATCCTGTTTCAATATTTCATGACGGTTGGCTAAATACTGGTAAGTAAGGAAAGTATTGTTCAACAACCGGCTGCCAAAACGGAGATGGCTGATTTCCCGGTCGTACATCACTTCCAAGGTCGGAAAATCCTTGTGTTCGCCGAATACCAAATCCATGCCTGTATAATACAACGTTTCGCCGGAAATAGCCGAAAGCCGTTGCAAAAACTCCCAATCACTTTCATAATACTGCATCAGGAAAGGAATCTTGCTTTCGTAAGTCGGTTGACAGAGCATGGACAAGGCTCGATTGATGATACCTTCCGTTACATTTTCAAAAACCTGGACCAGCGTCATTTCGGAAAAGACATCCAAGCGTTTGCCTCTTTCCAACAAGACGGTAGGGCTTTTTCCTTCTACAATCAAATAGCCGTGTTTGCCTTCCCTGCCTTCATTGATAGTATTGTCGATAATACCTTTGAACTGATAAGCCTGTCCGCTTTCATCGCCTTGTTGCAGTTCAACATGTACCCATTTGCCTATCAGGGCGATTTGCTCTAAAGGATTAGTCAGGAACGTATTTTGAAGGGCATCATAATCCAACACCAACCGGAAGCGGTGATGCTCCCCTACTTCCTGATCAATCTCCAGAGATACATAATTAACTTTTTCCTTGTTGACAAAAACGATTGCATTAACAATGCGTTTATCCTTTACGATGTCCTGTGTTGCCATATTGTGTTTATTTATAAATTATTATTCCTAATTTTCAAATTGTTGTATTAATCCCCAAATACGTTTTATGCGTCCCACCGGATAACCTGAATTTCTTTTCCGATTCCGTTACCTTGTATTTTACAATTGTATTCCGGTCAAACGGAATGGTAAAGTCTATCAGGCATTGCAATATTCGATCATTGCTTGCATTGGACTCGAACAAACGCATTTGCTCCGGACTGACCGGACCGACGGTGATTTCCAAATCCACATTGTCGTTCCGGATGGCTTTGCCCGGAACGGAATTAATACCCAGGCGCCATTTTCCCAAGGTAACGGTATCTTCCCTGTCCAAGGCTTTCCTCGATTTTTTCCCTTCCCGAATGCTTACCGGACAATCCAGAATTACTCCCATGACTTTGGCGGTTAATTCAAAACTCCGGGAAACCTCTTCAATAACCGGTAACACTTTCAGAAAGAATAATGCCTGCCTGATAGAGAGGTGTTGCAATATGTCCCACTGCTCCCTGAATATCGCAGACAGGCTATCATATAAATGCGCTTTATTATATTTCTGTTCATACAGTTGGGCATCGACCAGCATTTTGTCCAATGCCATTTCGAAAGGTTGAAAATATTTCCGTGCAAAAAATTCTTCTTCCCGGTGGTCTTTTATCTCTTGCAGGATTTCTTCCTTGTTTTTCTGTCTTTTGCTATGTACCGGCTGGTGAAAAACGCCTTCGGGCAACGATTCATAAATACTTGACCGGTTGGTATAGATACACAGAAATTCCACAAAATCGAGGCCGGAATCGAAATAGTCCTTTTTGATTTTATCAATATCTTTGGAAACGCCGCGCATGTCCCCTTTCCGGCGCATAATATGAGTATTATCCGCCGGCTGTCCGTTCTCGATTAATCCGGCGGCTACTGTTTCCGCCCGAAAATCCGTTTCGACCGTATTGATGACTGTATAGTTCTCTTCCATATTCTAATCCAGTATGGTCCATCCGCCTTTGGGCTTCACGATTTCCGGCTGATGCGCCCTTTCGGAAACGACAATATTATCTTTGTGTTGACCTATATATTCCAGCGTACTGAGTTTAAGCCACAGTTCCGACATAACCCGCAGGTAGGATTCTATCTGTATCATTACCGTGCGAATAGCCGTATGATCATAGATAATGCCCAAGGTATTGGAGAGCATCTCTTCAAATGTTCCGGGAGTAACATCACTCCATTCATAAAAATATTTCAGGAGTTCTTCTTTTTCTATTTTGCTGATAAAATTTAGACTGATATAACAGGTATGAGCCAGCGTGGAAAAATAATTCACAATCTCTACAGGCGCCATTTCCCGTCCTGAATTGCGGTAAATAAAATAAATAGAAGCGATATACCGTGTCATTTCCTCACACACACTGCCAATATGATGCGCCAAAGGAGAATTTTGCGTCCGGTTCTTGACTTTGGAAATGATGATTTTAGACGCTCTCTCGATGTCATTGAGATAAGTGCCGAATGCTTCATAATACTTTACCAAATCGGAATGGCTTCTCATACCGGTACAGGGAGGGATGTAATTGGTATCCACCTCAAATCGTCCGCCTTTTTGACGTACCCGACCGATAACCAGGTGGTAAAATCCCAACTGATTGTGATGAGTCTTGCCTTCCGGAGCAATAGACAAGCGGTACTGTTCGGTGGCATCCGGATGCCGGGGTGGGGTTTCCTCCTCATTGGGAATGCCGGTGGAAAGCCGTTTATAGGGATCAACGGATAAAATCACATCCCAATAATGCGTCTTGGCAACATCCTGCTCTTTTTCCGTGTCAAACGAATGGGTATAAAGGATAAAATCGTCTTGTTCCGGATGGTAGGAAATCCGGTATCCACCTGCCGTCAGTGCATTACACCGTCTTAACTTGATCTCCACTTTACCGGTTACCCGTTCGCTGATTTCAAACTCGCTGGAATCGCCTTTCCCGTCGGGAGCAGGCAACAAGCCGTAGTTATTTTTGTTTATCCGGCTGGCCTGATTATCACACAAGCGTTCGATAAAATAATTCTCTAATTGCTGGAAGTGGTTGTAATTGACATCCATACCTTCTTCCCAGTTCACTAATCTGTATTTATTCTCTTTCATCAAATATTATTATTAATGTTAATTTCTTTTTGCATATTCTGCATATTGTACCCGTTTAGCCAAAATGATATTTTTTTCTTTGATCTTGTTTTGTGCAAAAGACAATTCCGGATCAATATATT
>JAITTA010000017.1 GCA_031287395.1 Dysgonamonadaceae bacterium
TCCGTAGTGAATCTCAATCTTTTAAAAAATTCAAATCCCACTCTCGGAGAAATACCCGGCCCCAACTTATAAGTTATCCCATCAATTCTATCCCCCCATTCTCTCATTAAAGAATTACCTACTCCTATTCCTGCAAATGGAATAAATTTAGGGTGTATTTTTGTATAATTATAATCTGCCGTAAGCAAGAATACATGAGCATTTTGGTGATAATAGGGTCTGTCATCATCAGAAATCCTATTCCAACCGGAAAAAGTAAAATCAAATCCTATGGATAATGGTTTCTTTTTAAAATTATATCGGAATGCACTACCCAATGTTATTGCTCCTCCTTCTTGATTGTAAAATCCATTCTTGTCTTTTGAAAATCCGAAAGCAAGACCGGCATTTACAACTTCCCACTCAAAACTTTGACAAAACAAATTGCTTGTCAAAAAAATCAAAATAAGAGTAAATAAAACTTTTTTCATAAATATGGAAATTTTTTGCTTGTTTTTTATTATATTAATATTTAAAGTAACCAATCAGCCAAAATCAATCAACAATTGACTATTTATCGGTAAAAGCCTAAAACTCATTCTATGATAAGGTGTTTCTCCGATTTCAGCAATAGCTTTCCTGTGTTTTTTTGTCGGATAACCTTTGTTGTTGTTCCAGTCATATTGCGGAAATTCTTTGTGCAGGCGAAGCATGTATTCGTCACGGTGAGTCTTGGCCAAAACAGAAGCGGCTGCGATAGAGAGGTATTTTCCATCTCCTTTGATGATGGTTGTATGCGGAATGTCTTTGTATTTTTTGAAACGATTGCCATCAATTAATAAGTGTTGCGGCCGGATTTTCAATTGGTCTAAAGCCCTATGCATAGCGAGTATAGACGCATTGAGAATATTTATTTTATCTATTTCGGCAGGCGATACGGTTCCTATCGCCCAAGCCAAAGCTTCTCTTTCGATCATCGGACGCAAAGCATCCCGCTGTTTTTCAGACAATTGTTTGGAATCGTTCAATCCTTCACATTCGAAACCCGGCGGAAGGATAACGGCTGCCGCAAAAACCGCTCCGGCAAGACAACCCCGTCCGGCTTCGTCGCAGCCGGCTTCAATCAAATCTTTATTTAGACAGCGTAAGAGCATAACGCAAAGCATTAATCTTTTTTCTCTTTGTGGTCTAATTTCCCATCCTGGGTGTAGTATTTCCATGTACCTTTTTGAATCCCTTTTTTATATTTTCCCCGGATATATAATCCGCCGGTTTCATAATATTCGTGGTATTTGCCATGGCGGATGCCGTTCTTTATTTCACATTCACTTTTGATAGCGCCTTCCGGATAGAATTCCCGATAAACATTGCCCTGGAATTTCTCGGCATAGAAACGGTTCAATTCGCTTATTTCATCCGTTTCATTATCTATCATTGTTTCATCGTTATCGTTATCTTCATCAGTATCAATGATTTCTTCTTTCCAGGGGCGGTAGTTCAGTATCAATTGCATATCCACAAACGAAGAATTACCTGTGACGTGTAGAACGGGGTATGCGAACGAATTAGCTATCTCTTTGTGTGCGTTTATGTTTGCCCAAGTCTGTGCATTTAAGATCGGCTTCAACATCTGAAAAAACTTGGGTGTGTTGAGATAAACAAAATAAGAAGCGTTTTTATCCACTTGTCCATGAACTTGCCGGAAACCTTCTTCTTTTTCCAGTGTTTGTCCTCGTTCGTAATCTTCTATCAAAGAGAGGAGTGATGCCGGTTTATTGCTGAATACAACATAGTCTCCCATATAGGTGTAATAAGGCTTTTCAAATTTGTCAAGCATTTTTCCAAAGAAAAGGTTAAAGAAACCTTTCAGTTCGATATACTGGATGGCAAAATCCTTATAGTTTACCGTTTTTATATTGATAGGGGTACGCTTCTTCACTTTCTTTTCGATAAAAGCCATTTTCTCTTTGGCCAAATGAATGTCTTTTGCCCGGACTGCAAGAATTATTTCGTTCTCTCGTCCCAACATTCCGGGTTCCATTTCGGCAATGGCCAATTCCCCAGACATCCAACTCAGGAAATCATTTGTCAGGGATATATCCAGCAGGGATTCAATCCGTTTATAGTTCTTTTGATAGGAATCCCGGAAAGAAGAAGGATTGGCTGATAAGGCTGTTTCCAATTCTTTTATGAATGTAGCCGGATTATCGAATCCGATATGCGTATAAAGTGCGGTTCGGTCGGAAAGAACACTTTGCGCCCGAATCTCTTGCTTTCCCGAATGAAGAAACGCGGAAACATAAGGGTCGATGGTATCTTTCAGAAACGAATGTCCTTTAAGTTCCATTTTTTCATCCGTAATTTGGAAATTCATTCCGGCATAAGCCATTGAATTACAGATGGCATCTGTGTACGAATTGCTTTGTCCGGTGTAAATGGATAAGAATTGGGGCAGGTAGGCATAATTGACAAATATCCGGTAAAGTCCTTTATTGGCTACATGTTTATTGGCTTCTATGAAGTAAGGATCCAGTCCGATGACAGGATCCAATCGTTCCTGAATAGAAGCTTCCACTAAGGAGGACGAATAGGAGGCGACATAGTGGTTATCCACAAAAGCCGTATAGAGAATTTCTTGTGTTTCTTTGTTTTTCAGTTCAATAATATCCGCATCTTTATATTTTCGATGCGTTACTTTGAAATCCATCAAAGAATAAATTTGTTCAATTCTTTCTTTT
>JAITTA010000224.1 GCA_031287395.1 Dysgonamonadaceae bacterium
AACGAGCGTTCAAAGCATCATACATAAGCAGGGTATATACGCCTGTATTCTCGTTCATAGGGCTGGTGTTCGCCCAATGTGTGATTCTTGCGCCTCCGTCGATGATTAACGGCGTCGGAAGGTATTTACCGGCATAAGGTACTTTGTATTTGCTCACTACCGATTCGGTTTTTTTGTATAGTTCTCCGGATTGCGTACGGGTAAGTGCAAAATGGTCGCCGTAGAAAGTGCTTGCCACCAGCGAAGGAGCCGCTCCCCCAAACTGTTCGTCAAGTGATGATTGAGGTTCCTGAGACATGGTGAGCAATCGAAGATCGATGGTACCGGGGGAGCCCCATTGTGTTACTTGCAAATAACCGACCTGTTTTAGTTCCGCCGATTCTCTCATCCGGTGGTATACCAAGCCGACCGGATCGGAACCGACATGGCCGAATTCCAACGGACTGGGGCTAAAAGCGCCGTTTTTGTCGATAGTGAATACGCTTAAATTGGAATTTCCCGAATTTTCTTTAGAAAGTACAAACACTCCCGTCGAATTTTTGAGAATGACGTTTACCTGTACTTGAGCGCTGTATTTGGCGCCGTAGCGTTCATCTGTAACAACCAATAACAATTGTTGTTTACCTAACCGGATGCTGTCGGCCGGCAAATTAAGCCTCCGGTTTGTGGATATCACATGATCGGTAGTTAGATAACTACTTTTTAGTATCCATTCGTAGGTAAAGACATCCAGAAGGCTGTCGGCTTGATTCATATATGTAATGGAAGGTGAAAGATCCACACCGTCTTCATAATAAAAGACGTAATTCGCAGCTTCAAATCGAACGTCAATTTCTTTTCCCGTACCATTCGGGTCGTTTATTCCGTCGTTTATACAACCGGTAAATATAACCGTTGTCAGCAGCAGTATGGTTTTATGTAATAATTTGTAATTCATGATGTTGGTAAATTTAAACGGATGAATATTATATGTTCCGGTAGGTAATCGTGTCCAGCAGGCGACCGTTTTCGTCCTTGATGGGAGCTCCGAGTTCGACCTCTTTTTCCCTCAGGTAGACTATGAACTGTTTTGTTAATCCGATGACATCCATTACAGGGACTTGAGAGAGATCGGATTTGCCTGTCGCGCGAATGAACCATTGGTATTTTGTAAGCGTATACGGACCAAAAAATGCATTTGTGTATTCTAAATTCCACCATTCGGGTTGCTCTACTTTGCTTGTGACGTATACGGGCATAGAAAGGTATCCCTCCGGACCATAGTCGAAATCCTTCGTAGTCAAAATGTTCAGTACAAGTAAAAATGTTTCATTATCCATAGCGGATGTTTTTCTCAGGGTAACATATAAAGTATCTTGAAATTTTCCGCTGTGAAAAATCAGGTCTTCGGACTTCAAATCGTAATCTTTTGCAGATAAAGTGGACGAAGCATCGGATACCAACGAACACGGCATGTCTTTATCCGTAGGATTACCGATCCGTGTCACCGGAACAGGCAGGCGATACTCATTGACGTCCGGCAATACACCGAACGACAGGGTTAAAGTGTCGCTTGATGGTCGGGTGAAATGGAGGTAATTACACCCCGAGTAAACAGGAATTTCTTCCTTTTGGCAAGCGACCAAAATCAAACCTGCTATCATTAACAGGATGGTTTGTTGGAAATATTTAATTAAATTCATTTTTATTTATTTACTTATTAAAAAACTATTTTTTAAAGACTTATTTCATTTTGCGGAGTGGGCAATGTGAATTTATCCGATAAATTTATATCGGAAATACCATCGTTGACAGGCAATCGATGACGTTTACAGAAAAAGAAATAATGAGCGCCTTCGCAAGCATATTCTCTCTTGATTTCTTTGGATAGGGCAATCAGGAACTCTGAACGTGTATCGGCAGTGATGTCGACGGTGCAACCGCGCACATTTTTGCGAAACCGGTTCAGCTCGGTTACAGCCTTGGGCAGATCGTTTACCGATAAACATTCCAGGACGATAAATTGTATTTCCGGAATGCGTATCATCGGTACCGTGAAATTTTCAAGGGCCGTAACGTTATTCGTGACATTGTATTTCAATGTACGATAGATAAGGTCTTCGCCTTTTGCCCCCGGATTTTCTTCGTAAATCAGTTTCCCGTAACGTGTGTCGGATAAATCGTTTTGATACACACCTTCAACATTTTTCAAAGCAAAAGCGTTACGACTATTGGCTGTAATTCCTTCGTAATTGCTCGATAATTTGGCATTGTAGAGTCCGAACAATATTTCCTGCATCAGCTTGTGCGGATATGATTGGTTATCGGAACTGTTCCATGCGGGATTGTTTGCCACCAGGTAACTGAAACCTTCGGAAGCAGGGACGATATTCAACGGCGCTACGTAACGTGTAAGAATATTTTGAGCCGTCTCATGGGCTGCATTTAAATTACCGGTATAAAGATACGCCCGTGCCAACAACATTTGAGCGGCAGCATAATTAAGCCGTGTACCCCTTCCGAGAAAGAACGGCATGATTCCATCGATATTTTGAGAATAACGGAACGACCATTCTGTCAGATACCGTTCCCGTTTTGACCCTTCTCCTT
>JAITTA010000270.1 GCA_031287395.1 Dysgonamonadaceae bacterium
TGAAGTATCAAATCATAATCGGCCGAATAAAAATAATCTTCATTGTACCGGATTTTATGATCACAGAAAACTTCCCTTTTTATCATCAAAGTCGGATGGGTACAAACATTATCCTTCAAAAGATGTACTTTAATTTCTTCCGGATTCCGTAAACGCTCCAACGTGGATATCTTTGAATCCTCTGAAAAAAACTCGATATCGGTACCTGTTGCCATGTATTCCGGATGTTTTTCCATGAAATCACATTGTTTAAGGATTTTTTCGGGACTGGCAATATCATCGCCGTCCATTACACTGATGTATTTTCCTTTTGCAACTTCCAACGCCTGGTTACGGCATTTATAATTTCCGGTATGTTTGCGATTGTACAGACGCATAATCCGGGTATCTTCTATTAAATTCAGTTTCAACCTTGTATCATCCGTTGACGCATCGTCTACAATAATCAATTCAAAATCGGTAAACGATTGTTGCAGGATACTGTCGACAGCAGCAACTACGAATAACCCGGCATTACGGACCGGCATGATCACAGAAATAAACGGTTTAGACATAAATAAGTTTTAATAGATTTCCATAAATATCAAAAATATTTTTTCGGATCCCCCACAATTTATTTTTGTTGACAACCAACTCTCCATTTGAAATGTTTTTTTTTTATTTTTCCATATTTTGATAAAACTTTTCATCCCAGGAAATATTTGTTTTCACATGAAATAAACCTTCTTCTTTAGTGTTTTTAATGGCCCTGTTGTACTTTTCATCCGGTATTCCTCTATATTTCAAGCCAAGGGCCTGCAAGCGATCCAACAAATCCGTATCTTGATACGCCATCGGTTCAAAACTTTCATCATAACCACCCAATTGAAAGAAATAATCTCGGTTAATTGCTATTCTACCATAAGATCCGTCTGAAAATCCCCCTCCATATTGATGAATAAAAATATCTTCCCCATGTTTAAGAAACTGCCTGATGATGAAGCGCCCCCCATTATGTCCCGTATAGTTATCACAATCAAGATTCACCAGAATATCATGATTAGCAAGTAAATGACTGGTATTCTTTGCTATGCTGGCATGCCAAAACGGCAGTTCTTCTGTATAATAATATTTCAAATAACCTTCTGATAATTCCATTCCAAAATGCTGCAACACCCAATCTCGTAAGCCGTCCTGACTTCCAAAATCGACTAAAACAAACTCTATCAGATCCTTATACAGTTTGTTGTCATCCAGATTTTGAGGTAATGTTTTGTTGATTTGAAAGAAGCGGTCCTTGCAAGTGATGCAAAAAGATAATTTAGGTATTTTGAAAGAATCATCCATTGTACACATTCAGTATCTTTCTCCCAAATACAGATAATTCGTACTTTTCCAGGAATCGTTTTCTTGCGTTAATGCCCAGTATTTCGGACTCTTTCCGATGTTCCAGTAAATAGCAAATTTTATCCGTCAATAAATTGACGTCGACGATACGGTTTCCTTTCCTTGTCCTTACGGGTATTTTTAATCCAGATATATTGTCTTCAATTATTTCTGCCAATCCTCCCGTGTCTGTTACCACGACAGGCAACTGATGCATCATCATCTCTATTGCTACATATCCGAATTCCTCGTGAATGGAAGGAACAACTCCAACATCTGCTATTTGATAAAATTCATAGAGTTGTTTTTTCTCCAATTTACCTGTAAAAATGATTTTCGTCCAGCAGGTTTCGGCATCTTTGAATAATGTGTTAAAATTATGACCTTCTCCCGCAACAATAAGAAGACTATCCGGATGTTTTTGCAATACCTGTTTATATGATTTTATCAAATACACAAGTCCTTTTACTGGTTCAAGCCTTCCGGCAAAAAGGATTATTCTTGCAGACTTGCTTATAAAATATTTCCTCCGAATCAACATTTTTTTCTCTTCGGAATATTTTTTGTATTCATCACGTAAACCATTATTTATGACAAAGCACTTTTTTCTGTTGATATTTGAGTTTTCGGTAAAAGAATCCAACGAATGTCTGGCAACGCAAATCAATCGATCGCACCGATTGATCATTCTTACATCTTCCATGAAGCTATTGACTATTCTTTTTTCAAAATCACTCAAATCTTTCTTTTTAGCATTTAATGTTTTTAAAAGTATTTTGTAATTTCCAAATAAATCAAAACTCCAATTAGTATAGTGCACTGTAAGAATGACTTTACACCGGAAAGCTTTCTTTAATTCTTTCACAAGATGTTCGTAATTCATAAAATTAAGATGAAATATCAGCTCGTAACCGGAATTAGACGGAATAAATTCCCTCAACAGACAAACTACATTCCGGGAATAATACTGTAAACTTTTATGTTTAACAAGTTCGATCGCCGGGATCAATATTTGCCGATATCCGTCTTTTTCTTCAACTGTCACTTCACTTCCTTCAGAAAACAAATGAATAATTTCGAATTCTATTGAAGATTTTTTGAGGCAAGCAGTTAACTGCGATGTATATGTACCTATACCATAAGCGGCCGCCCGGCTAATCTTATTGATAATGTATATCTTCTTTTTCACGATTCGATTTCATTCAGGAGCTTGAGGGCAATTCCCGTCAATCCGTTATCAATAATCCCTATCTTGTGTTTCTCAAGCAGATTCATTCCTTTCAATTTACTTCTACTTGCTATCTTGTCCAAAATATCAAACGTATATTCTACCTCCTTACCTTCTTTGAGATTTATCAAGTGATGAATCAGTTCCTGAGAACCTTTATTCTTTTGCATACTTTCTATGAGATCTGTAATATATTCCTTTGTCGTAAGAAAGTGATTTTTCTTATTCAAACACCTACCAAGTACATAATGAGCCAACCCATCCAATCCTGTTTCCAGACTGGGATCAACCACCCGCCGGACGTCTCTTTCCAGTACTTTAATATCCAAATCTTCGAGAACATCATCGGCGTCAGCGTCAGCATATCCATCCCTGATGATGTATTCGATTCCCCAGCAAATACCGGACAGGCCGTCGCGAAAATCTCCCGGAGCGGTTAAACGGATTTCTTCATATATTTCCCCGATCAGGTCATCCGCAAAATCGGAATAATACTTTTTCCCGGTAAATCGAGCATATCGGTAAAAGAAAATACAAATACCAAGTTTTCCCTGTAACAGTCCTATATTGTCGGTAAAACTCCCGCGCAAAATCAAAAATCTTACAATTCTTTTTAATACTTCCCCTTTATTTTTCATTGCTTCACGATTACGACGACATACGGTTACACTCTTCCAGAATCAGTTTCAAGCCAATTCCTGCACAACCTTTCAATCCCAAATCTAAGCCTTGTAAATGTATGTTTTTAGGATTAAGCAGGC
>JAITTA010000297.1 GCA_031287395.1 Dysgonamonadaceae bacterium
GCCTTTTCCTTATCACACACTTCCGTCAGTTTATTTCCCTTTTTATCCTGCCAATAAGCGTCAACTATTCGTGGCTTTTTTTTCAAGTGTTTTTTTTCATTCATATATATATTTTCCAAGATAGCAATACCTTCCGCATCAACATGAGTAGTCATTACAATTTCTGTTTCGCCCGAATCAAATTCTTCTTTATTTTCCTTGCTTAGGGTGATTGTCAGCTTATCATTGGGTCTATAATCTTTAGTCTTTATTACCAGACTTGCTTTCTTATTCGGCGCAATCTTCTTAATCCGTTCGCCGTCTTCATTTATCCAATATGACTCTATTATTTGGGGTTCCCTTTTTGTTTTCGGCTTCACTTCCGACAATTCTGCTTTTTGTCCGCTATCAACAATTTTCAAATCTTGCCCGCTTATCGTACAAGGAATCGTGGATTTGACCAGCAAGGCATTGTTGTCGCCAATCATCGTATCGGAATAATCTTTCCATTCGCCCAAACTGATGACCGCTTTACAGGGTGGAGGCGGCGCCGATGGCTTTTGCTGCGAGGGATGCGTACACACGCCGGTAAAATTGAAATTTACTTTCCCGTCCTTGTCTTTGACGCTTGCCCAGGGTTTGTCCTGCAACATGATGGTGGAAGACGTTACAATAATATCCGCCATCGGAGGATTGGCAAACGGACATTGCACTTTCCCGCCATGGCAAACAAATTTTTGTTTCTCATTGACATCCGCCCATTCCCGCTCTTTTTTTTCTTTTTTGTAAGCTTCTTTCTCCTTTTTACTCATCGGATTAGGAATGTTTGCCGCCGATTGATTGTCCGGAGATAATTTTTTATTATCCCCTTCCTCGTTATTCCTCTTCTTTCCCTTGTCCTCCTTATCTGCGTTAAGATAAGCAGCCGCTAAGACGACTATTAATATTACCAGTACGATTCCTGCAATTATACCCGGATGCATATTATTTTATTTATTTGTTATTTTGTGTACTCAGTTGTTTTTTAGGTGTATCGTTCTAAATTAAAACTCCATTGACTTTCAATGGACTCTCTTTTGACTGCTGTATTGATGACTGTTTTAAGAGGGAAAAATTGATTCACAGGAACGATTGAATATCCCTCGAATTTTTCCAATTCCGAATCGCTCTCCGGAAGCACTGTCCCTTTAATATTGTATTCCCTGTTATTGTCAATTGTGCCTGCATAGGTGATGTGTTCTTCAAAGCGTTCTTGCTCATAAGGTGATAATTCGATGAATCTTTTTCTTTCCCATGCGGGTCCGTGTTTTTCCGGTATTGCCGGAAAAAGCAGCCCAAAAAGAAAGTATTGGTGAAAAACAGGATAAACAGGATCGTTGCTTGCAAATTCCATACCTGTTTTTTCCAAGTATTCATCCACAACCTCTCCTTTGTAATCCTTTGTAATCCGGGTTTTGATTTCCTGCCAGCTCTCTTTCAGTTCTGCTTTATTTTCTATGGATACAACTTCGCCTTTTAGATTTACCGTGGGGTGTATCCAGTCGTAACGGTACATTAACCGCCGCATAAAATCTTCTGCTTTTTCCAATCGGGAGGATAAATGCAAAATTATTTTATATAATTCTACCTCATACACTCTCTTTAAGGCATAAGGGTCGGCAAAGTGCATTTTCGATTCTTTATCATAAATTGTTGCATCTTTGTCTGTTTCCTTCAATAATTCGACACGGAACGAAGTTTCATAGCGATTCTTTTCTATGATGCCCTTATTGTCTGTCGTTAATTCTGCTTGTAAAAGAAAAACCATATTTTTTGAAATTAAAAAGTATAATCCTCATCCATAACGATAACGCTGACCCTGAATTCGTTCTTTGGAAATAACCTTTCCCGTAACTCCATCCAATTTGATGATTTCTTCGTCCGTCTCTACCCCATTAGGAATTTTATAAGCTATTCTCCACCAGCAGGAACCTTCAAAACACTCCCGGAGGATATTCGTGGCAGTCATATTACCGGGATATTCCCAGGTATCTTCATAGCCTTTATTTACCTTAATGCCGTTTTTCCGGCAGAATTGCAGGACATCGTCAAAGGTAAATTTATAAGGCTTGTCCTCATCTATTTCTTGAATCAATTTCCCGGATTCATCAAAATAATACCATATCCCTTTGGTAAATCCCCAAACGTATGCCAATCCTTTACGTTGTATGTTTCCGTTGGGGTAATAGACTTTTAATATATTAAATTAAGAATCGGGATAATAAGTACTACACCACGTTTTAGTCATCCAGATAACTACCCCATCCGGCAATTTGTTTATAAATTGACTGCTTGATTTATCCATTCTTCCATTATAGGTTTCAAAATCAAAAGTCTCAAACTCTTTAGTAACTATGGGACAGTCCATACTATCCAATCTGATTACGGTATCATTCATTTGTGTCGCCATAATATTATTTTGTTTGTATATGTCATTTTGTTGTTCTCCGGTGTCTTCCCGCTCCCCGCTTACTTTGTTTTTACATGCAGAGAACACTGTGCCTGCAAAAAATAGTACGAGGAATAACTGTTTAATTTTCATCAGCATCTGTTTTTTATAT
>JAITTA010000308.1 GCA_031287395.1 Dysgonamonadaceae bacterium
GATCTTCTTGAAATTTTTCAGATACTTGGTTGCCGAGTTGTGCGAAAATCAAATCGGGGACAATTTCCTGTTTTTTCAAAGTATCCCCGAATTTGTCCGTGAAAAGTGCTCCAAAACGTCATTTTTTGCGTTACACCCAAAAACAAAAATCCCTGTAAACGTCTAATTTACAGGGATTTACTTGCTTTTTCTTCGTGTTTTTGCGGAGAGAGAGGGATTCGAACCCCCGGAACCTCTCAGTTCAACGGTTTTCAAGACCGCCGCGATCGACCACTCTGCCATCTCTCCTAAAAAAATAAACTTTCTTTAAAAAGCGATGCAAAGGAACGATTTTTTTTTCTTTTTTCAAAAACTTTTACGGCTTTTTTTATAATCAATGTTATTTTTTGTGTTAATCTTCATGAAGCAAATGAATTATCGTATCTTTGTAAATCAATGGTTTTAATTTTTAATGGAAAATAATGAAAAAAAATCTTCTGATAATAGCATATACACTGGGATTTGCCGTAACGGTTTTCTCTCAGAAAAGTGATATTGTTCCTTTGACTAAAGCTGATTTCCTGACTGAGGTTTTCAATTATGAAAAAAATCCGGGAAAGTGGATTTATGAAGGGAAAAAACCTTGTATCATTGATTTTTATGCCGATTGGTGTGCCCCTTGCCGTAAGTTGTCGCCAATATTGGCTGATCTAGCTACTAAATATAAAGGGAAAATTATTGTGTATAAAATTGATACGGATAAAGAACGAGAATTGGCTCAGTCATTTGGGATCTCAAGTATACCTACTTTGTTTTTTATCCCTTTGGATGGTAATCCTCAGGTTACAAGAGGATTGCTAAGTAAAGATGACCTTGAGAAAATAATTAATGAAGTCTTGATTAAATGAAACGAGGGATGATTTTTACAAGACCACTCAAGTCCATGAGATTAAAAATAAGATAATCTATTCTCCGTCAAGCTCAAGTCGCGCGAGTGAACTTTCACTGTTTTATAGGTGACCTAGTCGTTTCTGGTGTCATTTCAATTTTGATGAAGTTTTAACTTATTGGGGATGAATTTTTGATTGACGTCCAAACGGATAGTCGGATATTTAGTGTAATTTAAATCAATAATGTACGAAAACAATTAATAGCAATGGAAAAAATGAGTTATCAGACATTTACGAGATCAAACTATGAGCAGATTCCTGAAATATCGCGGTTGGGTCAGGACGATAAAGAAGCGATTCGTGTAGTGGGGCAGGTTTTGCCGTTTAAGACCAATAATTATGTAACCGAACAGTTGATTAATTGGAATAATATTCCCAGTGATCCGATTTTTACATTGAATTTTCCAAGGAAAGAAATGCTTCCTAGAAAACTGTATCATAGAACATTTGATTTGTTAAACCGGGATCTGAATCGGGAAACCCTTAAGTCGGAGGTTAACCGGATACGTATGGAACTCAATCCCAATCCTGCGGGACAGGAACATAATGTGCCGGTAATGGACGATGTGCGATTACACGGAATTCAACATAAATACAGGGAAACGGTATTGTTTTTTCCGAGTCAGGGACAAACCTGTCATGCTTATTGTACTTTTTGTTTTCGTTGGCCGCAGTTTTCAGGTATGAATGAACTTAAATTCTCGATGAAAGAGGCTGACCTGTTATTCAAATACTTGAAACAGAAGCACCGTGTGACTGATATTCTTTTTACCGGGGGTGACCCGCTGACCATGTCCACAAACACTTTGGTGAATTATATTAAACCGCTTTTGGAAAAGGATTTCAAACATATCCATACGATTCGTCTGGGAACTAAATCATTGAGTTATTGGCCGTATCGTTTTTTGAGCGATAAAGATTCGGACGAGTTGATAGCATTATTTGAAAAAATAGTCAAAAGCGGTAAAAACCTGACGATTCAGGCTCATTTCAACCATCCTGTCGAGTTGGGTACGGATGCTGTAAAACAGGCTATTAGCAGGATACTGAATACCGGAGCGCAGATACGTACTCAGTCACCTGTATTGCGGAAAATAAATGATCATCCGGATATTTGGTCCGAAATGTGGCGTAAACAGGTAGATTTGAATTGTATCCCTTATTATATGTTTGTTGCCAGGGATACGGGAGCAAAGCAATTCTTTGAACTCCCGTTGGAGAAATGTTGGAAAATTTTCAGAAAAGCATATTCTCAGGTGAGTGGAACCTGTCGCACGGTTCGGGGACCAAGTATGAGTTGTGAACCCGGAAAAATCCATGTTCTGGGGGTAGCAGAAGTGAAAGGGGAAAAGGTATTTGTCCTCAGATTCTTGCAAGGACGCAATACCAACTGGGTAGATGTCCCGTTTTTTGCAAAATATGATCCCGAAGCAACCTGGATCGACCAGTTAAGACCCGCGTTTGGAGACGAAAAATTCTTTTTTGAGCTTGATGATCAGGGATATAAATATTTGAATACAAACAAAAATGATCTTTTGCTCGAATAAAGTTTGAAATCCCTGAATCTTTGCCTAATTTTGCTGCGATTTTTCAAAATACATGAATAGGGATGGAGTGGTTTAATAATTTGATCTGGGGTGACGGGGTTGCCCATTCGGTGTTGTTGTTTGCCGTAGTTGTCGCGTGTGGTATTCTTCTCGGTAAGATTAAGATTTTCGGTGTTTCTTTAGGTATCACTTTTGTCTTATTTGTAGGCATATTGGCCGGACATTCCGGGATGAAGGTCGATCCTGAGGTGTTGCACTTCATGCGGGAATTCGGATTGATTTTGTTTGTCTATTCTGTTGGATTACAAGTCGGGCCCGGTTTTTTTTCATCTTTCAAAAAGGGAGGGATACAGCTCAATATGTTGGCGGCAGGAATTGTATTCCTGGGAGTTACCACCACGATTATCATCCATTTTGTAACGGGAATTTCCATGCAGACCATGGTGGGTATCCTGTCCGGCGCTGTCACGAATACTCCTGGTTTGGGAGCGGCTCAACAAACCTATTATGATATAAACAACGGTGTGGGAGACCCGGCCATAGCGATGGGATATGCAGTCGCTTATCCTTTGGGAGTTGTCGGGATTATTCTTTCAATCATATTTCTGCGGTATTTCTTCAAAGTTAGTTTTGAAAAGGAAACGGAAAACCTGTACCTAGCTTCCGGACGAAAAAAACAATCCATTTTGCTGAATTCCCTGGAGGTTAAAAACCCTGCTGTATTTGGGAAAACGATTCGGGAATTGTCGGAATTATCGGATATCCGGTTTGTTATTTCAAGGGTACTGCATCGTGAAAACGACTACGTGGAAGTCGCTTCTTCCGGGACGATATTGAATGAGGGTGATCGTATTTATGTGGCAACGATACCTGAAAGCAGTGAGAAAATTGCTGCGTTTATGGGTGCAAAAGTAAACATGGATAAATCGGAATGGGAAATGCTTGACAAACACTTGGTGTCGAGAAGAATCCTGATTACAAAACCCAATATCAATGGAAAATCATTGGAACAACTCAATTTGCGTTCGAATTTTGGTGTGAATATTACCCGTGTGAATCGTTCGGGTGTGGATCTGATTGCGGAACCGGGACTGAAATTACAAATAGGCGACCGTGTGACGGTGGTAGGGGACGAAAATGCAATAAAGAGTGTGGAAGTTGTATTGGGTAATCAACTCAAGCGGCTGAATGAGCCGAATCTGATACCTATTTTTATTGGAATCGCATCGGGGGTTCTTCTTGGAAGTATTCCGTTTACGTTTCCTGGTATTCCTCAGCCGGTGAAATTGGGTTTGGCCGGAGGACCGCTTATCGTTGCTATCTTAATCAGTATTTTTGGTCCCAAGTATAAATTGATAACCTATACAACCATGAGTGCCAACCTGATGTTACGGGAAATAGGAATCTGTCTTTTCCTGGCCTGCGTTGGAATTGGTGCAGGAGAAGGATTTGTGGATACAATCGTTAATAAGGGCGGATTGAATTGGGTTGGTCTCGGATTTATTATTACCATTGTTCCTCTTATCATAATCGGAATGATCGGACGTGGAATATTCAAGCTCAACTATTTTACATTAATGGGTCTTCTTGCCGGAAGTATGACGGATCCTCCTGCATTGGCTTATTCCAATGCTACCGCCGGAAATGACTCCCCGGCAGTCAGTTATGCTTCGGTCTATCCGTTGACCATGTTTCTGAGGGTACTCTCAGCTCAATTGTTAATATTGTTGTTTTTGTAGAGAGAATTGCATGGAGTTAGAAAAAATGATGGGAGTATTCTTTTAATTCCATATAAGTTCCTGTGAATCAATTAGCGAAGGGGCCTAGCTAAATCTAAAAATATAACCATACTTCAATCGTGTTTCCCATAATTCTTTGGCTTTAAAATCGAATTCGCGCATCATGTACCATTCCGATTGCCTGACCCAGGAATGGAAATCCGGATTTGGTTTGTAATGTGGAATAAAATCAATCAGGGATTCGAGGTCAAACTGTCGGGCTACGATTCCGGCGCCACAGAAAGAGGCGTCGTGAGCATTGCATTCCTGTTCGATGTGGGTGGGCACCATCATGACCGGTTTACCTAAGAGCATTGCTTCACAAACCGACTCGAAACCGGCAGTTGTTGCATAAGCTTTACACCCGGCCATGTATTGCAGGAATAATTTATCATTGAGTTTGCGGAAATACAGGAATTCATTGATGGTAGTGGTTTCATCCGCATTTTTTTTATCCCAGAAAAAATGCATCGGAATGTTCGGGTATTTTTCCTGAAACCGGACAATTTGTTCGGCATAGGTTTCATTCAGCATGTATCCATGAATGTAGTTGCCCGTTTCGGTCCGGATTTCCAGTACTTCTTTACGTAGTAAAGGAGGAACAACCGAGATGTTTAATTCGGGATAATGTGTCATTTTATACATCGATAAGGCCAGTAGTTTGGATGCGTTGATACAGGTTATTTTGGTGAAAAATTTCAATCCCTCGATTTCTGCTTTTCTTCCGTGTGGAAACTTGAAATCCGGGTGAAGGAAGATATACTGATGAGCGATACAAATGTATGGAATCTTGGGAGGAAGAAGCGCATAAGTCAGTCCCAGCAGGAGTTCGTAGAAATTGATCACTACATCGGCTTTCTTCTCTTTGATTTGTTTTCGGATAAAGAGGATACTCCGGATATACACTGCTGTTTTGGATAGGTTATAAAGGACGCTTCTCCAGATATTGATTTTTTTATTTTTGGTAGCAGGCAAAAAATTAGGACTGTAGAAACGTTCGATGGGAGCGTGAATATTTTTGGAAAAAAAATCGGGAAGTTCACGATAATTGCTCTTTCCCACCAAAACTCCCACCACTTCATGACCGTTTTTGATTAACATGTCCTGCATAGCAATAGCTTGGGTAAGATGTCCCCGTCCTTCTCCCTGAACCACAAAAAGAAATTTCATTTTGCCACTTTCTGTCGTTTGAATATTACAAAGTTACGCCTTTTTATTGAAACGACAAAACATTATGAGTTGCAAGTTATTGGTTTTAAGTTTTACAGTGCTTCAGCCAAACCTATAATTGATAACTTATGACTTTTTTCACGAATTGCTCGATATCCTCCTCTGTTGTATCCCAGGAGCAAACCAGCCGGATTTCATTTTGTGGTTCGTTCCAGAAATAGAAAAAGTACGATTGAAGTAATTGTTGTATCAACTGGGGTGGCATTGTTAAAAACAGGGCGTTGGATTCTACTTTTTGAGTAATCCGGATACCGGGCAATACTTCGAGTCGCGAGGCAAGTTCCAGGGCCATATTATTGGCTTTTAGAGCATTTTTTAACCAGAGATCGTCCTTGAAATAAGCAAGGTATTGGGCCGATAGAAACCTCATTTTGGAATATAGCTGAGCCGATTGTTTCCTGAAATATTTCAGGTTTTCGGATAATTCGGGGCGGAAAGAGACAACGGCTTCTCCTATCATCATCCCGTTTTTAGTTCCTCCGAGGCTTAAAATATCGATTCCGCAATCGCGGGTCAACTCCCTCAGCCCGGTATTCAGGAATGCGGCTGCGTTAGCCAGACGGGAACCGTCCATGTGTACGTAGAGGTTGTTTTTATGTGCAAAATCACAAATAGCTTTGATTTCTTTTGCGGTGTATGTCGTACCTAATTCTGTTACCTGTGATAGATATACTACTTTGGGTTGGGAGTGATGTTGGTCGCCGATTCCGTGTAACCGTCCGGAGATCAGTTCCGGTGTCAATTTCCCGTCCGGAGTGGCAATTTCTTTTACCATGCAGGAGGTAAATTTTGAGGGAGCGCCGCATTCATCGACGTTGATGTGTCCGGTTTCGGCCGTAATGATACTGTGAAATGGAAGGGTACAGGCCTGTAGTGCCACCATATTGGCCCCTGTACCGTTGAAAACGTAATAGGGAACAATATCTTTCCCGAATATTTCAGCGAAACAGGCATCGGCTTTACGGGTCCAATCGTCTGCACCATAACCTACGGCATGGCCTTCATTCGCTCTTTGAATGGCATCCAGGATTTGAGGATGGATGCCGGAATTATTATCACTGGCAAAGCTTCTCATTTTAGTTCTCGAATTTAAAAAATGCAAAGCTAAGAAAAAAGAAGACATAGTCAATGAATTGTATTTTATTAACTTATATTAACTAATATTAATATTTAAATATTGAAAAAATCATGAAAAGTTTCTACTTTTGCTTCAAATATGGAAGGCTGTTTCATATATGAAAAAATATACCCGTGGAATGGGATTATTTTTATAAAAGTTTCAACTTTGAGAAAATAATTTTAATATTAAAATTGTTAACTAACTCTGTTAAAGAGGCGACTTTGTGAGTTGCTTGTCTATTTTGAAAAAATGTTAATCTTAGTTATGATATTAATGTATAATCAATTGATCCGTTTTTTCTGGTTTAATAATCCGGATGGTGGTATTGTGTTTTATATTTATAAATCACTGACAATTTGGGAGTTATGTAAAAATGACTTTGAGGGGGTAGGTACTTGTAGATTCCTCTCTCGGTCTTAATCTATCAAGTACCCATACCCCCCGGAATTTAAGTAATTCTTTTTCTGAGAGAGGACGTGCCCTTTTTTCGACGGGGAGCGTAAACTTTGTAAACAAATTAACTAACCCACGACTTCAACGCGGAAGATTTTTCCGGAATGAGATCGTGTAATTTTTATATTTTATGACTAATATGGAACAAATCTACAGAAAAGTGTTTCGAATATTAGGTATTTCAGCGTTTTTTTGTTTTCTGTCTGTATTCCATCTTTATGCGCAGGAAAATACCTCACAGCAGAAACAAACAAGTAAAACCTATACCATTAAAGGTGTTGTACTCGATGATAACAACGAGTCGATTATCGGCGCCACTGTTGCAGTGCCGGGTACAAGTGTTGGGGTCGCTACCGATCATGAGGGAAATTTCACCTTGACGGTTCCTGCCAATACACAAACGATAGAGATTTCATACCTCGGATATGAGAAAAAAACGATCCCTTTCAACCCGAACAACCTGAATGTTTTTCGTGTAATAAACATGAAAGAAAGTAGCATTTCTCTTGAAGGTGTAACCGTGGTCGCTTTTGCAAAACAGAAGAAAGAGTCCGTTTTGGGTTCCGTAACGACCATCAAACCTTCGGAATTGAAAACAACCAGCAGTAACCTGACAACCGGTTTTGCCGGGAAACTGGCCGGTGTAATTGCTTATCAACGAAGCGGTGAGCCGGGGCAGGACAATGCGGAATTTTTCATTCGCGGCGTCACGACATTCGGTACCGGTAAAGCCGATCCTTTGATCCTGATTGATAATATTGAATTGACGTCGACAGACCTGTCGCGTTTGAACCCCGACGATATCGCCAGTTTTTCGGTACTGAAAGATGCTACCGCTACCGCGCTGTATGGGGCGCGAGGCGCTAACGGCGTGATTCTGGTTACTACGAAAGAAGGGAAAGAAGGCGATATGAAATTATCGTTCCGGTTGGAAAATTCATTTTCTTCGCCGACCAAAGATATTGATGTGGCGGACCCTATTACATTTATGAAGCTTCATAACGAGGCTGTAAGAACCCGGAATCCGCTGTCTCCCTTGCCGTACATGGATAGCCAGATAGCGGCCCGCGAACAGGGATTGAACCCGTACGTTTATCCTGCGGTCGACTGGAAATCCATGCTCTTCAAAGACTATACATCCAATCAGAGAGGAAATATGAGTGTCAGCGGGGGCGGACGCATCGCCCGGTACTATATTGCACTGTCGTACGCCAAAGACAATGGTATTCTGAAAGTCGATCCGGTTAACAACTTTAATAACAATATTCAGCTGAATAAATATTCGGTGCGTTCGAATGTAAACATCGACCTGACCAAGACAACCGAACTGGCGGTACGTGTCAGCGGTACATTCGACAGCTATCAGGGACCGTTGGCGGGAGGTTCGGATATGTATACCAAAGCCGTCAGGGCGAATCCGGTACTGTTTCCTGCATATTTCCGTCCCGATGAAGGCCACCAATACGCAAATCATGTGTTGTTCGGTAACTATGGAATAGGAGGGGAATACATGAACCCGTACGCCGAAATGTTACGAGGATACAAGGAATCCGAAGAAACGGTGGTCATTTCCCAGTTGGAACTGAAACAAAATCTGGATTTTATTACCCAAGGGCTGAAATCCCGTCTGTTGCTGAATACCTCCCGGAATTCTTCTTATGATTTG
>JAITTA010000330.1 GCA_031287395.1 Dysgonamonadaceae bacterium
ATAGTTTGTCATGTTTCTGTTTTTATACCTATGAGAAAAAAATAAAACCCCGAAAACAAATAAATGATTCGGGGCTACTTGCAAGGCTCATTGCAAGATTTGTGTTAAACAAAAAGCATTACAAAGAAATGCTTAATGAGCTTAATTTTTTTGAAATATCGTTCAGTGCAAATTTAAGTTTTTCGATTTCCTGATGAGTGAAATACGCAGGCTTTCCATTAACAACATTACCATTAATCCGCTGATAAAGCCATGCATCGGACTTGTTGAAATATGTTTTATAGCATATTTTTAATCAGCCTAATAAAAAAAGCCTTTAACACAATACCATTGATTGAATTAAAGGCCTTTACAATTTGTCGGGGTGATACGATTCGAACGTACGACCACACGCCCCCCAGACGTGTACTCTAACCGGGCTGAGCTACACCCCGAAAATTCGGTGCAAAGTTACACAAAAAATACTAATTTACCAAAAATAGCCGATGGAATTGATCCGGAATCAATCAACATCCTCTGTATCAAAAGATATTGGAATCTGACGGCGGAAAGCTTCCTTAAAAGAAATTAAAGTTTCCGTACGAGCCAGCCCCAACGGTTGCAATTTGTTATGGATGATGTCTAACAAATGTTGGTTATTCCGGGCATAAAGACGGATAAAAAGGTCGTATTGGCCGGTAGTATAGTGACATTCTACAACCTCGGGTATCTGACTCAATGCATTCACAACATCGTTGAACTGCTCCGGGTCTTTTAAGAATAATCCCATATAGGCGGAAGTTTCGTAACCCACTTTGCTATGATCGACAATATACTCAGACCCCTTGATTACACCTAAATTAACCAATTTCTGGATTCTCTGATGAATGGCCGCTCCGGAAACATTACATACACGCGCAACTTCCAAAAAAGGAATCCGTGCATTATTGATGACCATATTAAGGATTTTTTCATCCAATTCGTCCAACTGATGATGCCCCATAAGTCTACTCTTTGTTAATTTATACTGTAATTCGTTTTGTTACAAATGTAACAAAATTTCGTAGAATAACAATAAAAAAGAGGTTATTTTTTTATTTCTTTACAATTTCCGGGTCAGCAGCAAAATGGATCAATGAGATTCCGGAATCTTTGACAATCTGCTTGATGTCGTTTACAACCCCCATTCTGGTTTCCTTATCAATCTTCAGAGACACCACCATTTTATCCCGTTTGTCTTCGGGAGTTTTCGATATTTTTTGTTCTATAGTAGCCGGGAGAGCGCTTAAAGACAATATAGAATAATCAAATTGGATTTCCCCCTCCTTATTTACGAAAATGTAAGAGACCAGCGATTCTTTGTCCAATTTTTCGAGTTCGGTTGCTGTAGGAATACGGAATTGTAACCGGTGAGGGGCTTCCCTCATATTCGACACAATCATGAAAAAAAACAGGAGGGTAAAAATCATGTCGGGTAACGACGCCGTGTTCAGCGAAGGGACCTTCTGTCGACTATTTTTTCCAAACCTGCTCATTTCAATATTTCCTCATTCTCCTTTACACGATTCTCCTTTCCGCCGGAAATTTCACTTTCGGTAATCCGTTGAGGATAAACTTCCCGGACAGCCGACTGATGTTCCGAATCCAAAGCCGCATATATTTTACGGAACCGGTTCTTCGATATTT
This sequence comes from Dysgonamonadaceae bacterium, assembly GCA_031287395.1. Lineage (GTDB taxonomy): Bacteria > Bacteroidota > Bacteroidia > Bacteroidales > Azobacteroidaceae > BNXB01. Next base: position 1,666 of record JAITTA010000330.1, read on the forward strand.
CATTTCTCAAATGATTATATGCCGCCTGCAATTCGTTCTGAACCGAGACATAAGTATTATAACCGGCTTCCCGGCTCACCTGTAAAAAAATAATATGGTTGGAGGTAACCGGTATTTTCCCTAAAAAAGGAATCTCTTTTTCCTGTTTTTCAGGTAAAGAATCATTATTGTAGGGATTAGATATAAAGTGAATAGCGACATCTTTCAATTCATTGATGTGCATTAAAGAATCATTACAGAATAACCGGTTTTCCGAATCTATCTTAAGAACCAGTAAATCCCGCTTTTGAATTTCTTTTTTTACTTTCGGAGCATCCTTGGACACTCCGGGTAAAAGACGTCTGAAAATCCCTTTTTCCGTACCCATTGAACTGGCTATCAGGAAAAAAACTAAAAGCAAAAACGCAATATCGGCCGATGCGCTCGAATTTACCCATGGAATTTCATGTCCTTTCCTGTTTATAAACATCTTACTTTATTTTCTTGATGTAACTCCAGATAATTCCGGCAAAAACGGAAAGAGCGGTTATTCCCACCAAAAAATAAATGGAATAAAGCCACATATCCGCTAATTTGAGCCATACCGGAATATTTTCCTTGCCATCGTAACCGGGAATATTCACCGGAGTATCATCTCCCAGGAAATAAAAAATAACCCAGATTACAATCAACGAAAGAAATATAATCAACGATCGCCAGGCATCCCGGGGGTTGTCCTTCATTTTCCGGTAAAACCGGTAGAATGAGAAAAAGAACAACACCGCTATACTAAACAAAAAAATGAGACTCACCCAGTGAAGGAGAACTGAGGTTTGCTTAGGCTCGACCACTTCCGAACCGGAATTGACGGAACCCGAAAAATAAAAAACGGCAAAAACTCCAACCGTGACCATCATGCACAGCCACAAAATACTATTGGATATTTTACCGGAAGAAACAGGCATACAATACTTAATTTTTCAGGCGTTTATATTGAATGATCATATCCATCAACATGACGGAACTGTCTTCCATCTGGTTCTGTATTTCACTTTCTTTCGACAGAATATAATTGTAGAAAACCTGCAATATCAGGGCCACAATCAAACCGGCAACCGTAGTGATCAGAGCGACTTTCATTCCTCCCGCCACAATTGCAGGACTTATATCTCCCTGTGACTGAATCTTATCGAAAGCCATAATCATCCCGATCACAGTCCCCAGAAAACCCAAAGAAGGAGCACTGGCAATAAACAGGGAAATCCAGGATAAATTTTTCTCCAGTAGTCCAACCTGAACACTCCCGTAAGAAACTACGGAACGTTCGATTTCATCCATACCCTCGTCAATCCTCACCAAGGCCTGATAAGCAATTGCAGCCACCGGCCCACGGGTATCACGCGCAATCCGTTTGGCTTCGTCGAGCCGATTCCCGGCCAATTGTTTTTCGATATCAAATAATAACTTTTTAGTATTTATTTGAGACAAATTCAGATAAACGATCCGTTCCAGACAAAAAGCCAGACCGACCACCAAAGCCAATGCAATAAAACTCATAAAAAAGGCTGACCCTTCTATGAAGTTCCGTTTCAAAATCTGATGAAAACCAGTGTCTGCCGTTTCCGTTTCAACATTCGGAGTTCCCTGTTCGGGAATAAAATCCTGAGACATTGCGAGATCCGGAAACACGGCGATAAATAAGAAAAACAGAAATACGACCGTTATGATTCGTTTCATGAAATTGAAATTTATGCAGCCAAAGTTACGATTTTTTCTTTATTTCTTCCATAATGTTTGCAGGAGGACGGCCTGCAAGTAATTCTTTCTTCATAAAATCCATATACGGAGCAACATGTTTGAAATAGTTATAGTAACCTTTACAAAGGTAATTCAACCCATCTTCTCCGGAAGAGGTTTTGATGATCCGGTTTTTAGGACATTCACCGTTACAGGCAAACAAGAAATCACATTCTTTACACTGTTGAGGTAACTTTTCCTGCTTGTCCAGACCAAACTGCAACTGTTCGTTCGAATACATCATTTCCGTAAGGGTTTTTGTACGGATATTTCCCAGTTTATATCCGGGAAAAACAAAGTGGTCGCAGCTATATACATCCCCGTTGAATTCCATAACTCCCGCATGTCCGCAGGTTTTTGCCCAAATACAGGTTCCGGGTTGCTCCCCGACCCAATTGGCCAGAGTTGCATCGAAATACTGAACATAAAACTGTCCGACATCCTCACGAACCCATTCATCAAAAACAGTAATGAGAAAATCGCCCCATTTTTCCGAGGGCACATTCCAGGAGGCGCATTGACCGTCCGGCATCACCTCAACGACCGGAGCAAACTGAATGAAACGGCTGTCTGTTTCCTTGAAAAAACGATAAAACTCAAGCGGATAATCCACATTGTAATCGTTTACAACACCCATGATATTGTATTCGACCCCATGTTTTTTCAATAAATTCAGGCCACGCATGACCTGCACAAACGACGGTTTTCCATCGGCAGTCCGTCGATATTGATCATGACAATGCTGTGGACCGTCGATAGAGATCCCTACCAGAAAATTATTATCTTTAAAAAACTTACACCAATCATCGGTCAACAATGTCCCGTTTGTCTGTATGCAATTATCGATTCTCCGTCCCCGTGCATATTTTTGCTGAAAGACCAAAGCTTTCTTATAAAAATCAAGAGTACGCATCAAGGTCTCTCCTCCATGCCACGTAAACAGGACATCAAACATGGTCTGAGACTCAATGTATTGTTGGGTAAAACGCTCCAGCAACTCGTCCGGCATAATATACCGCTTCTCGTTCGGATAATATTGTTTTTTATCCAAATAGTAACAATATTTACATCTGAGATTACATACCGAACCGATGGGTTTCAGCATGACATAAAGCGGCTTAGCAAAAGGAGCAAATGTATAATTCATCTTTCGCCATACATTTTTTCGTAATATTTCCGGTAGTCTCCGGAAGTCACGTCATTCACCCAATCCTGGTTTTCGAGGTACCAGCGAATTGTTTCGACAATTCCATCCTCGAACTTTGTTTCCGGATACCAGCCTAATTCTTCTGTTATCTTCGTCGGATCGATAGCATACCGCTGATCATGTCCAAGTCGATCCGTCACATATGTAATCAGGCTTTCATTCATCCAACTATCAATATCAGGAG
>JAITTA010000052.1 GCA_031287395.1 Dysgonamonadaceae bacterium
ATCAGATTCTGAGCATAATCGAGAAGGAATACGTCCTTTGCTTTTTTAAGTACGACAATTACTTTACCGGCTTTTTCGAAATGACGGTTTACAAAAACTCCAACCGGGACTTGTGTCTGTTCAATAAAGAAACGGGTCTTATCTTTCAGCAAATCCCCCGGATAAAACAATGACTGTGAAGCCCCTAACTTGGAAAAATATTTCTCATAATATATTTCACGGTGACGAGTAGCTTCAATATCTTCAGGTAAAGCCGACATCGAAATCCCTGCGCCGACTAAAAGAAAATCATATCCTTCATGATTGGCAATATCCACGATTTCCGAACCCGCATCACTGGTTACCTCATAACGGGTTTTGATATCCATTTCCAATAATTTGGCTTCCTTTAAAATCGGTTCAAAGCTAAACTCTTCAAAATTTTCCGCATGCATCGGATTAATTTCCGTTCCTACAGTGAGGTGCAAAGCGGTAACCTCAAGCGGTTTTCTCCCACATGAGAATACCTGTTCGGCCACATCCAGCAACACTTGTCCACTTCCGGCCCTGCCAAAAGACAACAATATACGGAACTTATCGGCGACTTTACGTAAATCTCCTGCTACCTTTTCTTTTTTCCGGTAGCAATAATCAATCAAATTCATCAACGGTCCCGTCATGACTGTTGTCGCAAGAGTCATCAACACCAACATCACAAATATCGCCGGAGGCAATATACCCATCTCATAACCAATAGTCAGGATGATCAACTCCATCAATCCCCTTGTATTCATCAAAGAGCCGATCAACCAACTGTTTTTCCAGGATTCACCGGTCATCCGGGCTGCAAGACCGGCACCAAATACTTTTCCAACGACTGCAAATACAATGAATACGAGGCAAGTCATCCATTCTTCCGTGGTACTGATTAAACCGATCCTGGTTTTCAAACCGGTAGAAACAAAAAATAAGGGTAAGAATATGGAAAGAGAAATATCTTCGACTTTCTCCGTCATAATTTTTCTGAACTTGGGGTTCGACGGCATCGCCACCCCTGCCATAAATGCTCCGAAAAGGGCATGCACTCCCAATACTTCGGTAATATACGCCGATATAATCAAAATCAGAAGCATAAAAGCCACAATGGTTTTGGTTATAACCTCTTTGTTCCGGTAAATATTTCCGATGATATTCAGAAAAGGACGAAGCACAAAGAACATAAAAAGAAGAAAAAGCGCCGAAAATAATATCGTATAAATTGCGCCGGCAAAGGTTCCTGACTGAGCTATGGCAATCACTGCCGCAAGAAGGCACCAGGCCGTTACATCACCATTCGCAGCACTGGCAAGCGACAATGTACCCAGATGCGACTTGGTTAAACCTTTTTCCTGTAAAATACGGGCCAATACCGGAAACGCAGTAATACTCATCGCCACCCCGATAAACAAAGCATAAGAAACAAAAGGAGTCGTGCCTGAGGCATATTCGGAATAAGTCCAATAAGCCGTAAGCATGCCACAAAAAAACGGAACAACAATACTGGCATGACTAATTAAAATGGTCTCCTTGAATTTTTTACGAACTTCCGAAATATCCAACTCCATCCCTATTACAAACATGAACAGGATCAATCCTATCTGGCTCAGGATATTGATATTCTCCAATGTCTCCGGAGAAAAAAGAAATGCATAAACTTCCGGAAGAAATTGAGCCAATATAGACGGACCAAGTACGATACCCGCTACAATTTCACCAATAACAGAAGGCTGGCCCATTTTGATAAACAACCAGCCGAAAATACGTGCTGTAAAAAGAATCGCAATCATCTGAAGCAAAAGCATTGCCACAGGATCCTTTATGCTATGATTAAATCCGGAAAAAAAGATGTCGAAACCTCTGGAAAAAAATCCCTCCGACGAATGGAATACGGGAACTGAGGACGCAACATCAAAATGCTCTCCCATCTTAAGAATCAGATACATCAAAATGCCAAAAAACAAAAGCATCAAAATGTAAAATAGAAAATTTTTCTTCCCGTTATTCATCTATTCCTGTTAATATAAATTACTCTCACAGCTTTGTGCAAAGGTAATGATATTTTGTGTATCTATTTTAGAAATTTTATGTATTTTTGTCCGATTATTTATGATAAAACAGCAACTATATTATAAAAAATGGACAAATATGGCTTGATCGGTTATCCTCTCAAACATTCGTTTTCAAGAGGGTATTTCAATGAAAAATTTTCAGCTGAACATATTGATGCTGAATATATTAATTTTGAAATCCCTACTATCGGGGATTTCAAAAAAGTAATTTCAGATAATCCCGATTTGAAAGGACTTAACGTTACAATCCCTTACAAAGAACAAGTAATTCCATTACTCGATGAACTGGGTGAAAACGCAAAAAAAATAGGAGCTGTAAATGTCATCAAAATTGTTCGAGAAAAGAAAAAAGTAAAACTTATTGGTTACAACTCAGATATTATTGGTTTCAAGCAATCCATAGAACCCTTGCTTAAGCCCTGTCATAAGATGGCTTTAATCTTAGGAACAGGAGGTTCTGCAAAAGCAATTTTTCATGGGTTGAACCAACTGGGTATCGATGCTATGTTTGTTTCCAGAACGAAATCCGATAGTGTTCTGACCTATGAAGAATTAAGTCCGGAAATCATGAAAGTTTATCAGGTAATCGTCAATTGTACCCCGGTCGGGATGTATCCCAAAACCGGCAAATGCCCGGATATTCCTTATGAATTGCTAAGCTCCAATCATTTAT
>JAITTA010000124.1 GCA_031287395.1 Dysgonamonadaceae bacterium
CACGTTGAACCTGCAAATCCTGGATTGAGGATGCAAAATCGGGAATATTTACCCAGAACACGCCATGGGATTCGGAATCATTCACCGGCACCCCGTTGGCTGTAATGTTAATCCGGTTAGCATCTGTTCCCCGGATACGAAATCCGGTATAACCAATCCCGGTTCCCGCATCGGAAGTTGCAACAACGGAAGGAGTAAGCATCAACAAATAAGGGATGTCTTGTCCGTAATTGACTTTTTCGATTTTTTTCCTATCCAGATCGGAATAAGTCAACGGCATCTTTTCTTTAGCCCGTGTGGAGATAATTTGGACTTCCTGCAAATCGACGGATGGGAGGCTGTCTGTTTTTTCTTGTGAGAATACCAACATTCCGGTTGACAAAATGAATATCAACCATGATAATAAAACCTTTTTCATTGTTTAATAAAATTACACAAACAGAACTTTTATCCCGACTTTTCGAATGAAAAATCACAAAACCGCCAAATCTTACGATCTTACAATCTTACGGTCTTACGATCTTACGATCTTACGATCTTACGATCTTACGGTCTTACGATCTTACGGTCTTACGGTCTTCTTCAAGTTCCATTTGACGGATTCAACAAAAAAGGGGATTATTTGAGATCAATTTTTCTTCATTTTTCAGGAAGAAATGTGCCGGCCGGCAATCTTTGTCCCTCCGCCGGTATGATCCGGTTCAGGTTCAAAGGGTGTAATCTCAGCCCGGCATATTTGACGGGCACCCCTAAAGATATCGGACGCAAAAGTAGTGAAAAAAAAATGAATTACAAAATGAATGGAATTTAAATTCCCGATATTAATTTTCCATTAAAATTTTTGTTTAAGAAAAAAATGAATATATTTGTCGCGTAGAAAAGGATAATTTATACAAAATGTTTTATTTGTAGCAGTTATAAGGGATTCATAATTGCTTGTAGTTATCTTTGTTGACATTATGAATTTTGAGAACCACATTTCGTTTGAATGAAATATTACTTCTTTTGGGTATCTTTGTAATATTTTGTAATTAATTGAAACATATTATTGCAGACGTTCTTCCGGAATCAGGATCCATCTTCATTTCAATCAGTAAATACATTTATTACATGGTAAAACGAAATATACAAATTCTATTCATTTTGAACGTGTACGCACACAGTTATTTTGCAATGAGTCCGTGTACGTACACAATGAAATAACTTAAATATCGGAAACATGATGTGGATTTTTATTTTTTTAATTAACATAATTTTAATAAATTATTTCGTTCTAAAATTTGCAGAATGGAATAAATTTGTTACACACACACACACACACACACACACACACACACACACACACACACACACACACACATTCTCTCCAGCTCTATAATAAAATTTTTTCAATTATACAACCCCGTATAGGAACAGAAAATTCTTATACGGGATTTTTTATTTTATAACTTTAAAAATAGAATGCCTATGGAAAAACCGGAAATAAATTGAGAATATAAATAATCCTGGAAATAAAAACAACCTTGATTACTTATGGTAATAAAAGAATCGAAGAGTAACATCTAACTGAAAAATCGAATATGAAATAGAAAATGAATTTTTAACGCTAAAATGACAACAACACAATTGTATGAAATTAAAAAAAACGAACATTATGAAAATTCCCCGAATTGTTTTTATTGGGCTTTGTTTATTCATTTTTTGGAGTAAAAGCCTGTCTGTTTATGCCTGGGGCTCTGAAGGCAATTCCGATACGAGCCAACAAAAAGGTATACAATTATCCGGAAAAGTTATTAGTGAGGAAGGAGATCCCATTGCCGGCGCAACAATCAAGATCAAAGGGAATACCTTTGTTGTCAAGATGGATGAAGCAGGAGGGTTTAACTTGAATCTTCCTTCCGAATATGAGACTATTATTATTTCGGCGCCGGGTTATTTCGATCGTGAAATGATCGTTGGAAGAGAAAGTACGGAATCCATAGACATTTTATTGAAAAAAGATGTCAATCGTTTGGGAAGCCGGAATGAAGTCTATAATCTGTTTGGTTCCCAAAGGAGAGATCTGATTACCGGAGCCTATTCTCAAATTTACGGAGAGCAGGTTGAAAATTATGGTGTTACCAATAATGAGCTTCGCTTAACCGGCTTATTACCAGGCCTATTTGTTATGCAGAGTAATGGTGAACCGGGAGATGAAGGATCCTCGATGTTGATCCGTGGCCGGAGGACATTCAGAGGAAACAGTCCGATTATCCTTGTCGATGGTTTTGAACGAAGCATGAGTTTATTGGACCCGAATGAAATAGAGGCTATAACCGTGTTGAAAGATGCGGCAGCAACGGCTCGATACGGTTTACGGGGAAGTAACGGTATTATCCAGGTTACCACGAAGCGAGGAAAAGAAGGCAAGGTAAAAGTGGTCGCAAATATTCGCGGCGGATTGAAAAAACCGACAACAGAACCGAAAATACTGGATTCATACGACTATGCCCAGTTGTATAATGAAGCTCAATTGAATGACAATCCGAATGCTACACCCCGTTATAGTGAAACGTATTTAAAGAAATACATGAATGCACGTAACGGCATCATTGAAGACCCGAATGACATTTATTTATATCCCAATATCAATTGGTATAAAGAATTCACAAACGACAATACGTGGCAACAACGTTATAGCGTGAGCCTGTCGGGAGGAAATGATTTCGCCCGGTTTTTTGTTTCCGGTGGTTATCTGAGTAATTCCGGAATGTATACCACCGATAAGAATGCGAATACATACAGTACGAATTCTAATCAGGATTTGATGACTATCCGTTCGAATGTGGACATTCATGTAAATAAACGGTTTAATATATCGCTGGATATTAACGGCAGACAAGAACAACGTCGATGGACAGGAGCAAGAGGTTCTGCCGCCGATATCTTCAGGGCGCTTATAAATACGCCTCCGAATGCATTTCCGGTTTTCCAGAAAGAGGTGGATTCCGCTACCGGTATGCAAATGTTGGGAGGTACAAAAGATTATACGAATAACCCCTACGGATTGTTGAACAGAAAAGGCTATTCCCTGTCTTTGACACGCGCCATGGCTACTTCTCTTAAAATGAACTATGAGTTGGATTTTGTTACCAAAGGTTTATTCATGCATGGAGAACTGGCCTTCGACAGTGAATATTTAATGTACACGAACCGGAATAAAAACTTCAGTGTTTGGAACGTGGATGTGGATAGCGACGGTCAACCCAAACAGGAAGAAGGATCAAAAAGTTATTATATCAAAACAGGATCCGATACTCAGATGAGTCCGGGAGGAGAATATCCGAGTACCAGCCGGAAAATGAATTATCGTTTGGGGCTTCATTACAGCCGGAGTTTCGGAGACCATCGTATTTTTGCCGAAGCCTTGTTCAATCAGCGTGAAATATCTCAGGATATAGGGGATCTTCCGAGAATATACAGAGGAGGAGACGGTCAGATTTCTTATCAATACAAAGATAAATACCTGGCTGATTTCAGCATGAGTATGATGGGTTCGGAACAGTTCCTGAAAAACGACCGCTTCGGAATATTTCCGGCATTGTCGCTCGGATGGATTATTACGCAAGAATCTTTTCTTAAAAATAATCCCGTCTTGAGTTTCCTCAAAATCCGCGGTTCGGTCGGTGAAACCGGATGGGACGACATCGGGGGGTACTTTTTGTGGTATCAAAAATTCTCAAATCAGTCGGGAGCAACCAGTTTCGGACAGACGGCAATTTCTGTTGACGGGATTCAGGAACAAGCTTTCGCATTGGATAACGTCACGTGGGAAAAAGACCTGAAATACAATATCGGTTTGGATGTCCGTTTCTTCAGAGACCGGATTGCATTGACTGCAGATGTATTTAAAGAAACGAACCGGGACATCATGCGAGCGCCGGAATTGCCATATTCCATGGGTATCCGGTTCCCTGATTTTCCTATCGGAAAAGTTGAAAATAAAGGAATTGAGGTTTCCCTCAGTTACACCGACAGAATCGGAAATGTAAAGTATGGTATTTCAGGAATGGTTACCTACGCCACCAATAAGATTCTTGAAATGGGAGAAGCTCAGAAACTTTATCCATATCAAATGGCCACAGGACACCCACTTGAAAATCGATTCGGATATATTGCTTTGGGACTTTTCAAATCGGAGGAGGAAATAGCCAATAGTCCGAAACAAACTTTTACCACGGTTGTAAAGCCCGGAGACATCAAATACCAAGATATAAACAATGACGGATTGATCGACAGTTACGATCAGACCTATCTCGGAGGAGGCCCGGAACCCAATCTTCAAGGAGGAGTTCAATTGAATCTGGAATGGAAAGGATTCGATTTGAGTTTCTTGTTGACAGGATCGAACGGAGGCTGGTTACAGGTAACGGGAGAATCTATGTGGGCATTTTATAACAACGGCACAGCAAATGAACACCATTTGGGTAGATTCAATCCAAACGATGAGTCCACCTGGGATAATGCTACTTATCCTCGTTTGAGTTTATCCAATAATTCGGGAAACCAACAAACTTCTACTTATTGGAGAATAAATGCAAGACAATTAAGATTGAAAAATTTTGAAATCGGTTATTCCATACCCGTGAAATGGAGTAAAAATGTATTGAATAAGCTTCGGTTTTATGTCAATGCTTACAACTGGTTATCATGGCAGAATACGGATTTGGTTGATGTGGAAGCTCGTAACGGCAGTTATGTACAGTATCCTATTCAGAAAATACTCAATTTCGGTCTGAATGTTACTTTTTAACTCCTTTATTAACGCTTAAAAAACACAACGATTATGAATAAAATAATAAAATATGTCTGGATATTGGGAACTACGATTGCATGGTTCGGCTCCTGTTCCGATGATCCGTTTTATGCGGTCCCGATCGAGTTTCAGGGAGCCCAGGAAGTTTTTACGGACTCCATCAAAGCCGGAAGGTTTGTCAATAACGCCTATACGGAGCAACCCGCTGATGTTGCCGGTAGTTTTAACTGGATGGACGGTAATGCCATGTTTGCTTCAACTACAGATGAGGCGATGCACATACAATCCAATAAATCATCTCAATCGGCTGCTCAACGGATGAGCGCCGGGAACTGGAATCCTTCCAACATGCGTTATTACAGATCCAGCGATGGCGCCGGTGAAATCGGTCGATGGATGAAGTGGGGAGGTTACCACGGAAACAGAAAAGCCAATACGGCCATTAAATACATTCCTTTGCTTCCGACCAGGTATTCAAAGAGATACCGCGACCGTTTGATGGGAGAAGCCGTGTTTTTACGCGCCATACAACATTTTCATCTTTTCCAGATGTGGGGTGGAATTCCTATTGTAGATATCTCTTTTGAGGCTTCGGATGATGTTCAAATTCCAAGGAATACGGTTGAGGAAACGGTAGATTTCATTTCCAAAGAGATGCTGCGCGCTGCGGAATTTTTGCCTGAAACGCCTTATGTTGTAGCCGACGAAGTCGGACGCATTTCCCGGGGAGCCTGTTATGCTTATTGCGCGAGAACATTATTGTATGCGGCAAGTCCATTGTATAACGGAACCGGTTTCGATGGAAAATCGAATACTTTAATCTGTTATGGGAATACGGATCCTAATCGTTGGAAACTGGCGGCAGAAGCTGCCCAGATGGCAATTGACCTGGGTTGGTACGAATTGTTTAAAAATAATGGAGCGACTCCTAATACTACAAATGCCAGTAATGCCAACACTTCTTTCGGTACAACTCCCTTGGGAAAAGGACAGGAAAATTACCACCAACTGTTCAATGAGTGGGGTGCTAACAATAACAACAATGAAATGATTTTCGGTCGTATCCGCGGAACGAACCGGGATACCGAAAATGATAATTTCCCTGCCGGATTTACCAACTCAAAAGGAGGTACTTGTCCTTCACAGGATTTGGTTGATACTTATGAAATGAACGATGGAACATTGTTCGATTGGAATAATCCGACACATAAAGCGAAACCATACGATAACCGCGATCCGCGTTTTTATGCCACAATTATTTATGATGGAGCTACTTATAGAAGATTCGCCAATCAAACCAGCGCTTATACTTTCGATATTACCGAAGGAGGTAAAAATAAACCGAATAATGGCCTTACCAATACGGAAACAGGATATTACCTGTACAAATTCATGAATTACTATGATTGCAATCCGGCCGGTAATTCGGGAGGTACATTCCACGTATGGATGGATATGCGTTTTGCCGAGGTATTGTTAAATTACGCGGAAGCTGCAAATGAATTCGGAGGTCCGGATTATGTCGTAAACGGGGCGACACGCCCGTTAACTCCGGTTCAGGCAATTGATTCTATCCGTTCCAGGGCCGGTATGCCTTCGGTTTCGGCATCTTTAGCTAAGAGGGGACAAACATTGAATAAGGAAACCTTGAGAGAATTCATCCGTCGTGAACGCCGTATCGAATTAGCTTTTGAAAACCATCGTTATTTTGACGTCCGTCGGTGGATGATTATAGAACAATTACCTGATTATATCCGGGGAATGAAAATTACCAAAAGCGGTTCAAATAAAATCTATGATCCGAATGTGGTTGCAGAGAATAAGGTTTTTGCAAAAAAACATTATTTCTTCCCAATACCTCAGGTTGAAATAAACCGGAATAAACAATTGGTTCAAAATCCCGAATGGTAAATAAATAAATTATGTACAGATGAAAAAAATAATAATAATAAATCTAATTTGCCTGTTGTTCTGCTCGATTTCGACGATCGCCCAGAATAATATGAAAGTTACCGGCGTGGTGGTCGACGAGGATAACCTTCCGGTATTCGGAGCCAGTGTTGTAGAAAAGGGAACCTCCAATGGAACGGCAACTAACGCAAAAGGGGAGTTTAGTTTTACTCTTTCAGGGAAAAGCAATACGGTGACCGTCACTTATCTTGGATATGTTACTCACGAGTTCAAACCGAATACGGGTCAAACAACTCCTTACAATATTAAACTGGCGCCTTATGCAATTGACCTTGAAGAAGCGGTTGTTGTAGGTTATGGAATACAGAAAAAAGCGAGTGTGGTCGGAGCCATTTCCCAAGTAAAAGCGGAAGACCTCCAGATGTCGTCTGTTCCTAACCTGACAAATGCCATAGCCGGCCGTGTTGCCGGAGTAATCACGGTGATGGGTAGCGGTAAACCGGGATCGGACGATTCCAAACTTTATGTTCGCGGTTTAGGGACTTCCAATAATACGGATCCCTTAGTATTGGTAGACGGTATTGAAAGAGACTGGAAACAAATCGACCCGGAAGATATCGAAAGCTTTTCGGTATTGAAAGACGCTTCCGCTACTGCGGTGTATGGCGTACGTGGGGCAAACGGCGTCATCCTGATTACAACCAAACGGGGTATTGCCGGAAAGCCGAATCTGAATATTTCCATACAAACAGGTCTTCAGCAGCCGATCCGGATTCCAAAGTTTTTGGATTCGTATAATTATGCTTTCCTGATGAATGAAGCTTTGAGAAACGACGGCTATGCTCCCGAATATACCGAAAGCGATCTGATGCACTACAAAACGGGCGATTCTCCCTATACGCACCCGGACAATGATTTGTATGAAGATTTTGTGAAAGATTATTCACTCCAGGAAAAAGTAAACCTGAATGTGAATGGCGGAACCGATTTTATGAAATATTATATTTCAGCCAATATCCTGCACCAGGAAGGCATTTACAAAGACTTCTCCAATATCAATTATAATACAAATACAAATTTCAACCGTATTAATGTGCGGTCCAACCTGGATTTCCAAGTTACAAAATCGACGACTTTAGGGGTGGATTTAACCGGACGCCTGGAGGTCCGTCAACAACCGAATTTTGGAGATGACCTGTTTGTTAAGATTGTACGTTTACCGCCGAATTTCAGTCCGTATATCAACCCAGACGGTAGTCTTGGCGGTCGTTCCGATGAATCCCGTTTGGCTCCGTATGCTTTGATTACACAATACGGAAACCGGAATCGGAATAAAAATGTACTGGAAGGTGTGTTCAAGATCAATGAACAAATGGATTACATTACCAAGGGCTTGTCTGTCCGCGCAATGGCCGGGATAAATAACAGTATCGAATCCAGAAGGGACATTGTGACGAAGCCGACCTTGTATTATTACGATCGTACCGGCAATTATTCGCTTAACAGGACATACGAAGCCATTAGCATTTCTACCGGAAAAGGACCTGGGAGAAGGGAGATGTCTTTTGAAGCAGCAATAAATTACAACCGTACTTTCGGAGATCATGCCGTTACGGCGATGGCGCTTTATCAACAAAGTCAGAATCACAATGAATGGAACATTCCCACAGGATACCTCGGCTATGTCGGTCGTGCTACTTATGGATTCAAACAACGGTATCTCTTTGAATTCAATGTCGGATACAACGGCTCCATGCAATTTGATAAAGATCACCGTTACGGATTATTCCCGGCTGCTTCTTTGGGCTGGGTCGTTTCGGATGAAAGTTTCCTGAGAGAAAATCCGATTCTTTCCTACTTGAAAATCCGTGGTTCGTACGGGGAAATCGGAAATGATAAAATCGGTGATTTCAAGTATCTATATCAACAAATTTATCAAACAGCTCCCAACAATCAAAAGTACCAGTGGAACTGGGGAGAAACGACTACCACATCGACAGGGAACAGAGGCTTGATTGAAGGCCAATTGGGGAATGACAAAGTGACCTGGGAACGCGCCAGGAAATCCAATATCGGATTCGACTCTAAATTTTTCAACAACAAACTTTCCATTACGGCGGATTATTTCTATGAAATGAGAAATGATATTTTGGCAATCCCTTACTCCATTCCTTTGGTGTTGGGTATGAACAAACCGCAATCGAGCGAACGGGAAGATTTTCAGGGTTTGCCTCCCCAGAATATTGGAAAAATCCACAATCAAGGTGTTGACGGGGAAATCGGTTACAACGGGAAGGGACGTAATTTCACTTATTTTATCAAAGCGAACTTCACTTATGCCCATAACATCATCGACCGTTTGGACGAAGAAGGGAAAAAATATGAATGGCAAAAACGTGAAGGAAAACCCTTGAATACGCATTTCGGTTATACCGATATCGGTTTATACCAACTGGATGATTTTTTGACGGACGGATCGGGAAATTTGTTACTGGAAGGAGGTTTCCCTGTTTTGAAACCCGGCATCCCAACCCCGACAATGGGCGTCGTTTATCCGGGAGATTGCCGTTATAAAGATTTAAATGAAGACGGGATCATCAACGACGACGATATCGGCGCTATCGGAGGAACTAACGTTCCTGAAATTACCTATGGGATTTCTCTGGGAGGAAATTATAGAAATTTCGATCTCAATATTCTTCTCCAGGGGGCTAAAGATGCTTATATGTACCTGAATGAAGACGCCGTATGGGAATTCTATCAACAGGGAAAGGTGTTGGAACATCACCTGGGACGTTACAACCCGGAAGACCCTTCGACCTGGAAAACGGCGACTTATCCCAGACTTCATTCCGCGAATAATTCCAACAACCACATTAAAACTTCCCGCTGGTTGTTTGACCGTTCGTATTTGCGGGTGAAAAATGTTGAAATAGGATATAATTTGCCGAAGTCCGTCCTGAATAAGTTGAAATTGAAAAAAATCCGGGTTTATGCCAGCGGAACAAATTTGTTAACATTCGATCATGTGATTAACTGGGATCCTGAAAACGGGAATACCAACGGGAACCAGTACCCGCAGTTTCGACTCTGGAATTTTGGACTCAACATCACTTTCTAATCAAACAATAAAATAATGTACATATGAAAAATGTAATATATCATTTCATCTTAATAATACTGATTACATGCGGTTTATTGACTTCGTGTGCAGACGACGGATCCGGTTTGTTGGACAAGGCGGAATCAGGAGATTTGAATGAAGAGCGCGTATTTAGTAATGCGAATTATGCCGGCCAGTTTCTAACGGATATCTACCGCCGGATGCCTAATGCCTGGATTGAAAATGTTTATCTGGATGCGGCTACCGATCTGGGAGAGGCGCGCCCCTGGTGGGGTTGGGTCAATACGGTACATAATGGAGGATTCAGCGCATCGAGTATTCCGGGACGTCTGAGCCGTTGGGCCGACTATTATGCTGCAATCCGGGCTTGTAACAAATTTCTGGAACACATCGACAATGTTCCGGCCGATATGGAGGCCAGCCAGGTAGGAGCTATTAAGGATGAACCGACCCGCATCAAACGTAAAGCCGAGTGTTATGCTTTGAGAGCTTATTTCTATGGGGAATTGTTGCGTTGTTTCGGAGGTGTTCCGATCATTACCGAAGTACTCGATATCAATTCTTCCCCGGAGTTATATGCTCCACGGGCTACCCTCGAGGAAACACTGAATCAGATCATTTCGGATTGCGACATCGCAATACCCAATTTGCCTTTTCGAGCAACAGGAAATGAATATCCCCGTATGACGGCGATGGTGGCAAAAGCAATTAAAGCAAGAGCATTATTGATTGCCGCCAGTCCCCTGTTCAATGATGACAAAGATTCCTTTGGCAATACATTTCCGGAAAATTGTCCCTACGGATGGGGAAAATATGACAAGGAACATTGGAAAAAAGCGGCCGATGCTGCAATGGATGTTATAAAATTCACATCAGATCCTACGGGACAGGTGACAGGGACATACGGTTTGGTGGTGATGACCGATAATACGGCCAATTATAGTGAGACGAATAATGCCTTTACAAAGAACGGTTCTTCTTATCCCGGATCTGCGAAAGCTTTCGGATGGCAGCAGTTATTTATACAACTCTCCAATTCGGAAATATTCATTTCCAATCCGTATAAAGGAAATACCAACGAATTGGAAAAATGGCAAATGCCGGGTTCTTTCAACGGAACCGGAGATGCTTCTTATACATTACCGACTTATAATTATGCTGCCATGTTTGAAAACAAAGACGGTGTTCCTATCTATCAGACCGATGAATACGATGTTCCTGTTTGGGATGATGCCGCCAATGATTTCAAAATCAATCCGGGTTCCGGTTTCAATCCTCAAAAACCTTATGATAACCGGGATAATCGTTTTTATCATTCGATTTATTATCAGGGAGCTACATTCTCCAAACGTGCATTTAATTGCTGGTATGCTTTCGACGGGCGTAAAGGACCGGAATGGCAGGTCGGTTACGCAAATACAGGTCTTTTCTTGAGAAAATTCCTGAACCCGGCAGTGATCTATCTGGATGGAGGAGGACTGATCCAGGGACAAACCAGTCACCGTTATCCGTTATTCCGTTATGTGGAGTTTTTATTGGCGTATGCGGAAGCGATGAATGAATACCTGGACGACGGTTCCGATCGTTCATTGGTAATAGAGCAACTGGATAAGATCAGGGCACGCGCCGGTATGCCGGATGTAGTTGCCACTTTCCAACGAAACGGATGGAGTACGACTAACAAAGCGCAAATGCGAAAATTCATCCGTAGGGAACGTACAATTGAACTGGCTTTCGAAGATAACCGCTATTATGACGTAAAACGATGGAAAATCGGAGAACAAACTCAGAAGTTAATTTATGCGCATGATATCTTCTTACAAGAGAATGGATCTATTAAGTATGGGGTGAAGGTCTGGGAACGCAGGGTGTATTTACCTAAATACAATCTGTTCCCGATTCCGCAAAGTGAAATCAATAACAACAAGAATATGATTCAAAATCCCGGATGGTAATAATGAAAATGAATAAAAATAATGAAAAAATGAAGATAATGAAAAAATATTGGGCTTTTACTTGGAAGATATTGTATTTTAGTGTATCTTTATTGTTAGCTTTTCTTTTTATCCAATGTGAAAAAGAAGATTTATTCGACAAATATTCTCCTGAGATCCTTTACAAAAGATATGTTCAAACTCAGGATGGAATGCAATGGCAACTTAGTCCCGACGCAGTAGAAGTTACCCTGGATCCCGGAGTAACCGAATTCACGGTTTATGCGCGGATAAGCTCTCCTAATGGTCTGAAAAAAATTACTGTTTATGAAGTGAATAACGGAACAGAAAAAGAAGTAACGTCGTATGGTGAGAATGACGATGCATTCACTTTGAGTCCTAATGAATATCAGTTATCGCAGACATTTACCAATATCACTTCTACCAAAGTGGTACGGATTACAGCTATTGACAGGAAGAATCATAAAACGACCCGTGATTTTACGATAAGGAAATAATAATCTTTACGAACGCAAAGATACAAAAGGAAATATAAAAAAAATGAACTATAAATTTTGTATCTTTGTGTTTTCGTATTTAAAAAAAAGAAACAGTTATGAGAAAAGTATTTTTGTTAAGTTCGTTTCTGATGTTAAGCCTGTTTTATATTCAGGCTCAACTGCCTCAATTAAGTAACAAAGAAATAAAACAAGGTTGGATTTTGCTATTTGACGGAATTTCTTCCGACGGATGGAAAAAAGCAAATGGAAATCCTTTCCCGGCTCAGGGTTGGACGATAGAGAATGGAGTGTTGACCGTACATGGCAAAGGTGGAGATATTATTACCGACAAGGAATTTACCGACTTTGAACTTTCTATCGATTTCAAGATTACTAAAGGAGCTAACAGTGGCATTAAGTATTTTATTCTTCCAAAATCGTCGTTGGGTTGTGAATTCCAGATTCTGGACGACGCAAATCATCCGGATGCAAAATTGGGGAAAAATGGAAACCGGGTACAAGGATCATTGTATGATTTGATTCCGGCATCTCCCAAGAAAAAAGACAAACCGGTAGGCGAATGGAATAATGCAAGGATTGTTTCCAAAGGGAAGCATGTGGAACATTGGCTGAATGGCAAGAAAGTAGTGTCGTACGAACGTGGGAGCGATGAGTTTACCGCGCTTGTTGCCGGTAGCAAATACAAAGAAAATAAAGGATTCGCAACTCCCGATCAGACTCCTATTTTGTTGCAGGATCATGGAGATGAAGTCTCTTTCAGAAATATAAAAATCAGGCCGCTTTAATTTAATACTTAAATGTACCATGGATAGACGGAACTTTATTAAAAATTCAGGCTTGACCATCGCCGGTATCGGATTGTCGGGCTTAACAATGCCTTCAGTATTTGCACAAGGCTCACCGAATAAAAAAATAGTCGTTGCTGTAATGGGTGTCAATGGACGTGGAAATCATCTGGCAAAACTTTTTGCTAAAATGCCGGATTGTGAAATTGCTTATATTTGCGATACGGACGAGCGTGCAATGGCAAAAACAATAGCTGACATTTCTGCAATTCAAACTCGTAAACCAAAAGGGGAAAAAGATTTTCGCAAAGCACTGGAAGACAAAGGTGTAGATGCGTTGGTAAATGCTACTCCCGACCATTGGCACGCCCCGGGCGCAATTATCGGGTGCGCTATGGGAAAACATGTGTATGTAGAAAAACCTATCAGCCATAATCCTCATGAAGGAGAGTTGGTAATTCAGGCGGCACGGAAGTACAACCGGATTGTACAGATGGGTAGCCAACGTCGTTCCGGAAACGGTATTCAGCAAATGATTACCGATATCAGAAACGGTATTATCGGAAATGTGTATATGGCTAAAACCTGGTATACAAACGCCCGTGGACCGATGCGTCTGAAAGATGCTGCGGTTCCTTCCTGGCTCGATTATGATTTGTGGCAGGGCCCTGCTCCACGTAAACCGTATCAGGACGGATTGATTCATTATAACTGGCATTGGCGTTGGCACTGGGGTACCGGGGAAGCTCTCAATAACGGTACGCACGAAGTCGATGTGGCTCGTTGGGGACTGGGTGTTGAATTCCCGAACAGAGTGTCTTCTTTAGGAGGACGTTACAGTTTTAAAGATGATTGGGAAACCCCGGATACACAAACAATTTCGATTGAATTCCCCGAAAATAAGTTTATTGTATGGGAAAGTAGAAGTTGTAATAAATTCAAAGTGGATGGTGCAGATCGTGGCGTTATGTTCTATGGAGATAACGGAACGATCTTTAATCCGGGAGGAAATTCTTATACGGTTTATGATAAATCGGGAAAATTGATTAAAAACAGCAAAGACGAGACAGATAGTACCGATACAACCAATACGGTAAGTGCAGGGGGTAACCTAGATCAAATGCATGTTGCTAATTTCCTGGATTGTGTGAGAACCGGAAAATTACCTAATGCCGATTGTGAAATCGGACACAGAAGTACGTTATTAGTACAATTAGGGAATATCTCGTGGCGTACGAAACAAACGCTTGAAATTGATCCGAAAAACGGTCATATTTTGAATAATGCCGCCGCTCAGAAATTCTGGAAACGGGAATACGAAAAAGGTTGGGAACCGAAGATTTGAAAATACTATAAAATATTTAATGCATCGCCGAAAAGCAAAAATTTTTCCGAAAACAGGTAACCGGGTAACCGGGTGAATTCAGTAAACAAAAACTTGAGAATCAGATTCATTTCCATCCTCAAGTTTTTTTTACTGAATAGCCCAATATCAACGGATAATCAACGGATTGAACACCGCCATGGT
>JAITTA010000058.1 GCA_031287395.1 Dysgonamonadaceae bacterium
TGAATTCCGGCAACCTGTTTAAAATCGAAGGATTCCGGTTCCGGCAGAATTATCTTCTGGACATAGGGCAAACATACGAAGTAATCAGGAAAAAATACAAGACCAATTGTCAACGGAATATAAAAAAATCCGAAACGGAGAATTTACAGGTATCCCATTCCACAGAACCGGAAAAATACATCAACGTTTTAATTCACAACGCTTTCGACAGACCTATTATCAAACTATTACCTTTATTAAAAAAATTAATCGAATCTGCCGGCAGCAATGCAAAAACAGAGATCTGGAATGTCCGGAACAATTCCGGAGACATTTTATCCTGTGTGTTTTTTTTATACTGGAAAAATCGGGTTTATTATATGGTTCCGGTCTCTACTCCAGAAGGACGTAAACAACAAAGTATGTCTTTTTTGATCGACAGGTTCATTCGTCATCATGCAACTTCGGGGTTAATTCTCGATTTCGAAGGTTCATCTATTCCCAACATTGCCCGGTTTTACGAAGGCTTCGGTGCACATCGTGAAGATTATCCTCTGGTTACAAGAGACAATCTTTTGGAAAAAATGAATAGGGTATTTTCCTCCTCAACCATCTTATAGATACAAACAGGAAGTATAACATATAAACCTCGGATGAATCATGAAAACAACATTCAAATATCCGGTATTAGGATTATTAATAATAATTATGGGGGTGACATCGTATCCGGTGCAGTCTCAGGACAACACAAACGGCGACAACAACGGCAGGTACTTTATAATCAGCGGAATTGCAAAAAATAAGTCCAACAATAAAAAACTGGAATATGTCAATGTATCCGTTCCCGGCACAAATATTGGTACCATTACCAATGAAGATGGAGAGTTCTCTTTGAAAATCAATGAATCCATCCATGCCACACATATCGAATTTTCATGCGTCGGCTTCTACAACAGCCGTTTTCCGGTAAGCGGCAAGAATGTTTTCAATGAAACATTCCATATGACGGCCAAGCCTAAAGAATTGCCGGAGATCGTTATCAGAAGCTGGGAACCAAAAAAGCTTATAGAAGAAGCTATCAGCAAAATTCCGGTGAATTACAGTAATTATCCAAATCTTTTGACAGGATTTTATCGTGAAACGGCAAAGAAAAGAAGGAGCTATATCAATATTGCAGAGGCTGTTATCCAGATTTATAAAACGCCGTACGACGAAAATGTCGTTCACGACCGGGTACAGATACTCAAAGGACGAAAACTCTTAAGTACGAAGAAAAGCGATACCCTGGCAGTAAAACTCGTGGGAGGGCCTAATCTCTCCATCCTGACCGATATTGTTAAAAATCCGGATATCCTGCTGGATAAAGAATCCATAGGTTATTTCAAATTCAGTATGGCCGACATGACTCTGATTAACGACAGGCCTCATTTTGTAGTCAAATTCGAACCGCTGGATGTCAACCTTCCTTATGCACTTTATTACGGGAAATTCTTCATCGACACCGAAACGCTGGCATTCACGAGGGCCGAATTCAACCTGGACATGAAAGACCGGACAAAAGCCACCGAGATGATTTTGAAGAGAAAGCCCGCCGGTTTACGTTTCAAACCGGACGAGGTGTCCTATATCGTATCATACAAGCAACGGGATGGGATTACTTACCTGAACTATATCCGCAGTGAAATCAAATTCAAGTGTGATTGGAAACGCAGGTTATTTTCAACCAGTTATGAAGTTATGAGTGAGATGGTAGTAACCGATAATCAAACGGAGAATGTCACCAGTATCTCCCGAAAGGATGCATTCAATATTAATAACTCACTGAGTGACAAAGTGATGAATTTTTATGACGAAGATTTCTGGGGCGCTTATAACATTATAGAACCGACCGAATCGCTTGAATCTGCCGTTAATAAATTAAAAAAAGGATACAATTAGGTTATTTTTTGGCAAAAATGTGGTTACTTTGAAAATGGAAAATGGAGAATTGAAAATGAGTTTCACACGTAAGCTCGTTTTCAATTCTTAATTCTTAATTCTCCAAACAGTGGAAAATGGCAGAAGATAACCTGATATTGAAAAGGATAAAAAATGGCGAGATCAAAGCGTTTGAAACGCTTTTCAAACGCTATTATGAAAGTCTTTGCCGGTATGGATTGACTTATATAGAAACAATAGAGGAGGTGGAAGAGATTGTTCAGGAGTTGTTTTACAAAATGTGGAAAAGCCGGGAAAATCTCGAAATCACCTTTTCGGTAAAAGCCTATCTTTACGGGGCTGTCCGGAATAACTCTTTACAATATCTGGAACATTTGCATATAAAGCAAAACTACAAAGAATCGGTCATGAAGTCCGATAGGATAAATCCTCCTTCCCCGGAAGAAGAATTGGAATACAAAGAATTGAATGAACGGATCGATAAAGCATTGGACGATCTACCGGAACGCCGCCGGGAAATCTTTACAATGAGCAGGTTTGAAGGACTGAAATATTCCGAAATTGCGGAAA
Organism: Dysgonamonadaceae bacterium; assembly: GCA_031287395.1. GTDB lineage: Bacteria > Bacteroidota > Bacteroidia > Bacteroidales > Azobacteroidaceae > BNXB01. The sequence goes on from JAITTA010000058.1 coordinate 2,488, forward strand.
AATTGAATCTTTCAACCAAGACAATCGAAGCGGAAATAACAAAAGCTCTCAAAGAATTGAGGAAATTAAAGGTCGAATGAAACAAATGAATGCAATAAATACAGACGAAGCCTGGAAGGTTTTATACAACCGGTTGAAACAGGAAGATTTGATTCCGGAAGAAAAAACCGCACATCGGATTCAACCCTGGAATCTTGCAGCGGCAATCCTATTGTTGTGCCTTCTTACCGGTACAGGAATTTTCATGTTATCCGACAAGCAGAAAAATAATTTATTATCGAAGACAAACAACGATGTAGGAACCACCCTTGTAACGACTTTAGAAGACGGTTCTATTGTCTATCTGGCAGGACAAACATCCGTTTACTATCCTCCTCTCTTTTCGGGAGACGAAAGAAGGGTAAAAATAGAAGGAGATGCCTTATTTGATGTCAGAAAAGAACCGGAAAGGCCATTCCTGGTTGAAACAAAACACATTCTGGTCAAAGTCCACGGTACAACTTTTCGGATTCATACCAATAAAGGAAATTTTCCATTTGAATTATCGGTTAAACACGGACTGGTGGAGATCACAAAAAAATCCGACGGAAAATCCATCCTGGCTTCAACAGGAGAAACAGTAAGTCTTGAAGGAGGTAATCTTGTTAAAAAAGATACGGAAGGAGAATTCACCCAATTTACTTCCACCATGAAATTCAAAGACGAACCATTGGAAAATATTCTGAAAGTGCTTAAAGAGAATAGTGGGACCAATATCGTACTGGAATCCGAAGACCTGAAAAATCAGGTATTAACCGTTACATTCAAAAATCAATCCGTCAATTCGATGGTAAAAACGATTTGTATCGCTCTGAATCTCTCATTTGCCGAAAAATCCGATGGAATTTTCATTTATAAACCCTAATGCTACCGGGAGGTATGAAACGCATCCTATTTTGCATACTCTGCCTCTTCCCGTTTTGTCTATCGGCAACGATGCCTGACAATCCGGTTCTAAACAAGGCTATCGATTTGCCCAAATCCAAAGGTACGGTATATGAAATGCTTCACATCATTTCCGAAGTTTCCGGTATGTTATTTATTTACAACAACAAAACCCTGGATAATAACAGTAAAACCAGAATAAAGAAGGGAAAAAATACTTTGCAGCAAGCAATACTGGATGTGACTCAAAAACCGGATCTGAAAATGAAAGTAATCGGTAATCATATCCTGTTATATACCGAAACCGCCGAAACGACAGGAATAACATCTCCTGCTCAGGAAACCGGTTCTGCCGGACAACCCTTCGTCAGGATTGAAGGAGAAATAAAAGATCAGGATTCTTTTGAGCCTCTGCCGTTCACATCCGTGACCCTTAATGATAACAGCATCGGTACCGTTGCAAATCAAAACGGACAGTTCTTACTGAAAATTCCCGATTCGCTAAAACACGGGACAGTCCGGTTTTCATACGTCGGCTATGAATCACGGGACATCCCGATAGAATTACTGACGGAAGGGAACATGGATATTTTTCTCCACATCAAGGTAATTTCTATTCAGGAGATTATCATCAACATCGTCAATCCCCTCAAGATCGTCAATGAAATGCTGGAGAAACGTTCCGAAAACTACTTTGATAAACCGGTGTACCTGACCGCTTTCTACCGCGAAGGAATAGATTATAAAAACGGGTTTATCAATCTCACGGAGGCCGTATTCAACATATACAAACATCCTTTTCATTCGGGGAAAGAGGATCAGGTTAAATTATTGAAGATGAGAAAAATTTCCAATAAAAATATCAACGATTCCATCCTTTTGAAACTAAAAGCAGGAATCAGTGCATCCCTGCTTCTCGATCTGATCGGGAATCCGCCCGATTTTCTCGAAACAGAGGAAGGAAATCCCTACAACTATGCAAAAATCGACATGACAACTATTGATTCCAGACCAGCCCACGTGATTGCTTTTGAACAAAAACCGGGAATAGAGGAACCTTTGTATAAAGGAGAACTTTATATTGATGCGGAAAATTCGGCTCTGCTGAGCGCTCATTTCGGAATCAATCCTTTATACGTAAAAAAAGCGAAATCATCATTAGTTGTCAAACAAAGCAAAGGAGTGGATATAAGTCCGAAAGAAGTCGTTTATACGGTATCGTATAAAGAATTCGAGGGAAAATATTACCTGCATTACATTCGTGGAGACCTGAATTTTACAGTTAAAAAGAAAGGTTGGCTTTTCAATCGTTCGAGTACTATCAATTCTTTTTTTGAGATGGTCGTATCCAATGCGGATCTGACGGATGTGAAACCTTTCCATCCGGGAGAAAGCCTGCCCACAAGCAAAATCTTCTCAGAAACAAAATACAATTACGACCCCAATTTCTGGGGGAATTTTAATGTCATTCTGCCGGAACAAAAATTAAGCGATGAAATTGAACGTATTTCATCAAAAATCGAGGAAAGCTTTTGATGTGACAGGCAAAGCGATTTTGACACAAAAATACTAAAATACCTTCTTTATTTTCCGGTATATCCAGTAAATATCCAGTATCGTCAGAACCAAAACAAAACAAATAGAAAAGACAAATGTGGAAACCAAGCTGCCGGATGTTTCCGTAATTCCCAAAACACCTAGCCTGGAAAAATAGAAATGACGAATAATAAGCGTAAAAAATACGCCAAATAAAGCAACTACAAAATTCAATACAATAACAAGGATGGAATAGGGCCTGACTAAAGCATCCCGGCTAAAGCCCAGAAGCATCAGGTGATTCAGGGTTTGACGGTCTTTATACACCATCAGATTGATACTTAACAGCATTAAACCAATGGCAGGCAACATCACCAAAGCGCCTACCACCATGACGGAAACAATCAGGATCGTCAGGAAATACGATAGTTTTCCTTGCTCCCCTTTATTATCGTTTACCTCATAATCCGGTTTTGCTGCAAAAAATTCGGCAATTTTAGGATCTGCAGGATTCTTAACTTCAAGAATTAACCGGGAGATTCTCCCGGAATCATCACCACCGGAAGCGGCAAATTTATTGTTCGACCAGGACATGAAAACTTCCGGAACCAGGATCGTATTCAGGTTATCGGAAAAACCGACAATCCGTCCTTTGAAATTTTCGGAAACCCCGTTTCCATCAATAATTATCTGAAAAACCAACTGTTGAATAATCGATTCCGAGATCTGAGGCAATCCCTGACTTCCGGAAAACCCGAAATTATATAAGTTCAAGTAATCACGGGGAATAATAATAGGTATCAATCCGGATGTCTCGTCCCATTTCCAATCTTTATTCCCGTATTGAGCCAGTAGTTTATCCGGAACCGATTCGAAAAACATTTCAGTGGACAAAGTCGACATCCGGCCGGAGAGTGAAATCATAGCCCTGACCTGATACCTGCAAGGCGTAAAATAAGAGAGCGAACGTACAAAATCCTGCCGACGTATTTCTTCTATTTCCGAAGAATCGAAAATTGAATTTCCCTTACCAAAAGCCGAAAGAACGGATACCTTTTTATTTACGACCATAAATCCCGGTTTAAACAAACCCGATTCGGAAGAAAACAAAGGCTTTACATCTTCCCGGAAACAAAATGCGGAAAAAAGGATCGTCATCCCAGCCAAAGCCGCAAAAGCATAACCGAGTACCTGGGAAACACTGACATTTTTCCTCAACAATCCGTAAAATAAACGACGGTATTTTGTATTCTTTCTCATAAATCGAACCGTTGTTGATAATCAAACGGGTAATCTTCACCCAAAGAAGAGAGCAATAATCCCGCCCCTCTTTGCTCCAACTCCTTTATAATAATACCGGCTACCACAGCAATATTTTCATCGTCGAGGTGGCTGAACGGTTCATCCATCAGAATAAAATCAAACGGCTGACACAAGGCCCGGATAACAGCCACCCGTTGTTGTTGTCCGTAAGACAGCCGGGCAACCTTCTCATTTAACTTTTCCTCCAATCCGATCCGTACAAATAAATCCCTGATTTCCTCACTTGTTTTATGATTCGTCAACCGATTCTTGAGAGAAACGTTCTCAAACGCAGTCAGATCCGGGAAAAGCCGTAAACCCTGAAAAACAAAACTGATTTCCATTCTTCTTATTCTTACCCATTGGGACTGTGTCAAAGTACCGGTTTTTGCCCGGTCCAAAAAGATATCTCCCGTAAAGTCCGTCCGTTCGCCGAAAATATAGCTGAACAGCGATGATTTCCCTTTACCGGAAGCCGCCCGAATCAGGTATTTTTTGCCCCGGCAAAAGGGAATCTCTTTAGACCAAATTTCCGATACAGGATTTTCTGTACCGGAAATAAAGTCAGGTATTACATGATTTACCCGTATTATATCCATAAATAACGTTACTGCCTTGAAGCAGCATCATCTATCGTTTTCAAAATTGTTTTTAAAGAATTTTGTTTATCGTCTTTGAATTTTAATGAAAAAGTAAATGTACTTTTCTCATCAACAGAATAACTCACATCCTTCAACGGCTCAACAGCAGAAAGAAACGTTTTGACCTCACCGGGAGCATTATTTTTCAGCATAGCGCGCAGATTTTCGGGATAAGTTTCCAAATCCAGGTTCAAATAAAACAAAGCCGGCGATTTTTTAA
>JAITTA010000166.1 GCA_031287395.1 Dysgonamonadaceae bacterium
AGTCGTCGGTTGTAAAGCCGGGAGAGATTGTGGATATTAAAGTAACCGTATCTAAAAAGATTAAAGACGTTATCAGTGCCGTTTTAACTATTGTGACTAACGATCCGGTTAGCACGGTAAGAGATATGCGCGTTACAGTACGTCCGTAAATATAAATTCCGATTCATGATTCATCCCGAAAATGCCCCCCAGTATAAAGGATTGGCGGTAAATCAGGGTGTTGACCAACCACCCGTAATCAATCCTTATCTCAGGGAAAGGAAGAGAAGAAACGTATACACTTCAGCCGAGTATGTGGAAGGAATTCTGAAGGGGGATATCTCCATACTGAGCCAGGCTGTGACTTTGGTGGAAAGCCGGAAGGCAGAACACCGGCAATTGGCTCAGGAGATCATTGAAAAATGTCTTCCTTACACAGGAAAATCCATTCGAGTGGGTATTACAGGCGTCCCCGGAGCCGGGAAAAGTACATCGATCGATGCGTTCGGGATGTACCTGATTAAAGAATGCCGTAAAAAACTGGCTGTCCTTGCTATCGATCCGAGTAGTGAACGCTCGAAAGGCAGTATATTAGGAGATAAAACCCGGATGGAGGAACTTTCACGAGAAGAGGATGCCTTTATCCGTCCTTCTCCGTCTGCCGGTTCATTGGGTGGAGTTGCCCGGAAAACCCGTGAAATCATTATTCTTTGTGAAGCTGCCGGTTTTGATATGGTTTTTGTGGAGACCGTAGGGGTGGGGCAATCGGAAACCGCAGTCCATTCGATGGTCGATTTTTTTCTTTTGATACAGTTGGCCGGAACCGGTGACGAGCTTCAGGGAATCAAACGGGGAATCATGGAAATGGCCGATGGGATTGTTGTCAATAAAGCCGACGGAAATAATGTTGAGAAAGCCGGGTTTGCTGCTTCGCAATTCAGAAATGCGTTGCACTTATTCCCAATGGCCCAGTCGGGATGGAGCCCGAAAGTGTTGACTTATTCGGGTTACTATAAAACCGGAATCAAAAAAATTTGGGATATGGTTTTCGAATACATCGATTTTGTTAAGAATAACGGGTATTTTCAATACAAACGTAATGATCAATCCAAATACTGGATGTATGAGACTATCAATGAATACCTGAAGTCCGATTTTTACAATGATCCGATGATTGAAGATGAATTGAAAATCAAGGAACAATTGGTATTGAATTCCCGGATCAGTTCTTTTGCCGCAGCCAAAGAAATGATTGAACTTTGGAACTGTAGAATGAAGGAATAAAAGGAATGAAACGAATGAAAACATTTCTTTCATTCCTTTTATTTCTTCACTAAAAAGATTACCTTTGTTTTTTGAAACATTGAAAAAAGATAGTTATGAAGCAGATTTTTACTTTTTTAGCAGTAGCTTTGGTCAGCATTCATGCGATTCATGCACAGATCAGGATAACTCGTGAAAGTCATGGTTTCAGACCTGGGGATGAACATGCCTGTCAAGCTGTTGAATACAAGGCGCCGGGAGAATCCGGAACCCATGTTGTCTGGGATTTCAGGGACCTTGTTTCAAAAGAAAATATAGGAATCTCCGGTATAGATGCATTTTCCGGAGGAGTTTTCAATACCGTGGTGGAAAGAAACGACGGAATCACATTCCGTTACAATATCACGAATGATCAGGTGGAATACTTTGGATATGAAAAAGAGGGTCATCAGTATTCTTTTACTACTCCAATTGTGAAAACGAAATATCCGCAATCTTATGGAACCTTTTTTGAAGGAACCTTTGCCGGAAAGATAATAGTTAAAGGGGAATCTGCCGGAGAAATTGCCGGTACTTATTCAACTGACGTGGATGCGGAAGGTACGGTTTTATTGCCTGAAGGTGAAAAATTGCCGGTAATTCGTGTTAAAACTACAAAAGTGACGACGCAATGGGGACCTGCCTGTAACGTTATGGAGGTAATTAAATACCTTTGGTATGCACAAGATATTCGTTATCCGGTTTTTGTGACAATGGAAACGGCTTATTATAAAACCAATGGGGGTGAACGGGTGGTTTTGGAAAAATCATCTTATTTGAATACCAATCTGAAGAGAGAAAATCAACTCCGTACAACTGCCGGTTTGGATGGAATCGATGCGGATTTCACTTGTAAAATTTCTCCGAATCCGTTCAGGGAGCAATTGAATATACAGTATTCTTTACCGAAACAATCTTCCGTATCGATTGAGCTTTTCAATTCTCAGGGCGCCAAGGTTGCTGTTATTTTACCGAAACAAATCCGGGAAGGAGATCAGATAACCAATTACAATGCAGGAAACACGGTTTCGAAAGGAGTTTATTTCCTGAGATTTGTGGTTGACGGTAAAGTCCATATAGAAAAACTGATAAAAAATTAATCCGTTCGATTTTCAATTATTTATAAAGTAGACATTTGGCGTGAAGATAGCATTGATAGGTTATGGTAAGATGGGCAGGGAGATTGAAAAAATTGCCCGGGAAAGAGGTCATGAAATTGTTTCGGTCATTGATATAGATAATCTTCAGGATTTTGATTCTTCCGGGTTTCTTTCTGCAGAGGTGGCGATTGAATTTACCAGGCCGGAAACTGCAGTAGTCAACTTTCTGAAATGTTTTGAACGGAATGTTCCGGTGGTAGCAGGAACAACAGGTTGGTTGCAGAGGATAGACGAGATAAAATCAACTTGTGAAAAGGAGGGAAAAACTTTTTTTTATGCTTCTAATTACAGTATCGGTGTCAATGTTTTCTTTGCCATAAATAAATACCTGGCACGAATTATGAATCAGTTTCCTTCATACGATGTTCGTATGGAGGAAGTACATCATATCCATAAACTGGACTCTCCCAGTGGTACGGGAATCACATTGGCAGAAGGGATTCTGGCCAATATGAACCGGAAAAACCGTTGGGAAGAAAATCACGAGCCGGTTTCGTCCGATGTATTGGCAATTCATTCCATTCGTGAGGGAGAAGTTCCAGGAATTCATTCTGTGATTTACGAATCCGATGCGGATATTATCAGTATCAAGCACGAGGCAAAAAATAGAAAAGGTTTTGCCTTGGGAGCAGTAATCGCTGCCGAATTCACCAAAGGGAAAAAAGGTTTCCTGACAATGAATGATATTTTTAATTTCTAAAGAAATTTAATTTTAACTTCGATGAGAAAAATTACCAAAGTGCAATGGATTAAGTTTTCCATAATCACCTTGTTCTATCTGTTATTTACAATATGGACAGGAAATTATTGGCTTCTGTTCGGAATCTTCGTTATTTTTGATATTTATATTTCCAAGTATGTCCCTTGGGGTGCCTGGAAGAAATCTGATAATCCTGTTGTCAAAAAGATTACAGAATGGGCGGATGCCATTATTTTTGCTTTGATTGCGGTTTACCTGATCAATTTGTTTATTTTTCAAAATTATAAAATACCCAGTTCTTCGCTTGAAAAAACATTGTTGGTAGGCGATTATCTTTTTGTCAGTAAATTGAGTTATGGGCCGCGGGTACCTAACACTCCGCTGTCTTTTCCCCTGGCGCAACATACTCTTCCGATTCTTAATTGTAAGTCTTATATCGATTGGCCACAGTGGCCTTATCATCGGTTAAAGGGTTTCGGGAGCGTGAAGCGTTATGATATTGTTGTCTTTAATTTCCCTACAGGAGATACCGTAGCTTTGAAAGAACAGAATCCGGATTATTACCAGTTATGTGATATATTCGGGAGAGAAAATGTCTGGAACAATAAGGAAAGATTTGGAGATATTGTTTACCGGCCTGTCGATCGTCGTGAAAATTATGTGAAACGTTGTGTGGGTATGCCGGGAGATACTTTGCAAATTATTGATAATAAAGTGTATATTGATGGTTCTCCATTGAAAGATCCGAAAAATATGCAGTTGAATTATTTCGTGGAAACTCACGGATCTTTGTGGTCGGATAAACAGTTCAGGATGTTGAATGTCAGTAAAGATGATTATGCCCGTGCTTTTTGGAATGAAGAAAAAGATGCGGTCTATGTATTCGAAATGTTGGGGATTAAACCGAATGTATCCGGATTGTACAATCCTGTATATAGGATTCCGTTGACTCAGGAAGCTTTGGCGCAGATTCGTAAAATGAACATGGCGAAGACTGTAGTTGTGGAGCCGGAGTTTTATGGAGGCGATGGTTATTACCCCGGTAAAAGATTGGATACGGGATGGACCCGCGATAATTTTGGTCCCTTGTGG
>JAITTA010000060.1 GCA_031287395.1 Dysgonamonadaceae bacterium
TCTTACAGTCTTACAGTCTTACAGTCTTACGATCTTACGGTCTTTTTAATTTAAACTAATATGTGTGATTTTGGATTCATCAGGATAGCCGCTGCAATTCCGGAGCTGAAAGTAGCCGATTGCAGGTTTAATACCGAAAGGATAAACAGATTGATAAAACAGGCTGTCGAAAAAGAAGTCCGGATAATCTGTTTTCCGGAACTTTCCATCACCGGATATACCTGCGGAGACCTTTTCCTGCAAAATAAACTTCTTGAGGAAGCCGAAAAAGAGGTCATCACCTTGTTGGAAGATATGAAAGACTTACCAATCGTTTACATCGTCGGAGCGCCCGTCAGGATAAATAACCGGCTGTTTAATTCCGCAATCGTATGTTCGGAAGGAAAAATTCAGGGCATAGTCCCGAAATCATACCTTCCCAACTATTCGGAGTTTTATGAAAAACGTTGGTTTTATCCGGCGGAAAAAGGATTCCCGAAAGAGATAGAATATGCGAATAATCCGGTACAATTCGGCACCAATCTGATTTTCGGATACCAAAACAAGAAATTTGCAATCGAAATCTGTGAAGACCTGTGGGGAGCGATTCCCATGAGTTCCCATCATGCCTTGGCCGGAGCTAACCTGATATTCAATCTTTCTGCAAGCAATGAATTGATAGGAAAAAATGAATATTTGCATTCATTAATCAAGCAACAATCTGCACGTTGTATTGCAGGTTACGTTTATGCTTCTGCGGGCTGGGGAGAATCAACCACCGATATTGTCTTTGCCGGAAACGGGATCATTTATGAAAACGGGACTTTAATAGCCCAATCCGATCGTTTCGAACTGGAGGAACAACTGGTAATCAGTGACATCGATGTGGAACGTTTGAATAGCGACCGCCTGCGTATCAGTTCTTTCCGCGATGCGGTTACAGATGGGGAGTATCTCTTCCAAACTCTTTCCGCACTGAAACCAAAAGAGAAACCCGTTCCGCTGTTACGCCCGGTCAATCCCTTGCCGTTTGTTCCAACGAACGAATCATACGGAGAATCCTGCGATGAAATATTTTCGATCCAGACTCTCGGTTTGGCCAAACGCCTTCTGCACACCCATTCGGCAACGTCCGTAATAGGAATTTCAGGAGGACTGGATTCGACACTGGCATTACTGGTCTGCATTAAGACGCACGACAAAATCGGAATTTCCCGCAACAAAATAATCGGGGTGACCATGCCCGGATTCGGAACCACCGGACGAACTTACAACAACGCCGTCCGGTTGATGCAATCACTGGGAGTTACCATCCGGGAAATCAATATCGAGGCTGCTTGCAAACAACATTTCAAAGATATCGGACACGATCCGGAAGTGCATGATGTTACCTATGAAAATTCACAGGCCCGTGAACGCACACAGATTCTGATGGACATTGCCAACCAGATGAAAGGCTTGGTGATTGGAACCGGAGATATGTCGGAACTGGCCTTGGGATGGGCAACTTACAACGGAGATCACATGTCGATGTACGCTGTCAATTCGGGTATTCCCAAAACACTGGTACGCCATTTGGTAAAGTGGGCAGCGGAAACACAGGTAGGTGAAGAAACAGCACGGATATTGAAGGATATTCTGGACACTCCGGTTAGTCCCGAATTACTTCCTTTGGGAGACGACGGTACAACCAGTCAATGTACCGAAGAAATTGTCGGCCCTTATGAATTGCATGATTTCTTTCTGTATTATACTACTCGCTTCGGATTTTCGCCCGAAAAAATACATTATTTAGCTGAACAGGCCTTTGAGAAAAAGTATTCTCCGAATGAAATAACAAAATGGATGAAAATTTTCTATCGCCGGTTTTTCAGTCAACAATTTAAACGGTCCTGTATTCCCGACGGACCCAAAGTCGGTTCCGTCAACTTATCCCCCCGGGGCGACTGGAGAATGCCGAGCGATGCCAGCGACACCCTTTGGAGAATCGAATGATTTTTACTATTTTTGTTTTCTGAAGTAAAATTCGAATCCAAAAACGATTTTTATGACGAAGTTTTTTAAATTAAAAATAGGGTTGGTTTTCATTGGGTTAATCACTCTAATATCCAGTTCATCAAAAACTTACATAGAAGAAGATATTCCTTTCGAGACCGTATCCATTATCGGTTTGGGAGATATCATGTTGGGATCTAATTATCCTTCAAACAAGGACTTACTTATTAATAATAGTGAAGATTCGTTAAAAAATACAAAAGAAATCGAACGGCTGACTAAACTCGATTTTCCGGAAATTCCATTGCTTTTCCTTCACTTACCCGACTCCTCTTCTTTAGATGTGGAATTAGACACTTTAGCCGGAAAAATCATCGAATTTTCAAAACAATACCTGGGTTTTCCATACCGCAGAGGTTCCAAAGGACCTAACAATTTCGATTGTTCCGGTTTTACCCATTATGTATATAAACACTTTGGATATGAACTCGGCGCAAGTTGTCGCGCCCAGATCAACGATGGAGAAAAAATAGACAAAGAACAACTAAAGCCTGGGGATCTGATCTTTTTCAAAGGCAGAAATTCCAAATCCAAATATACAGGACATGTGGGAATTGTCGTCTCCAACGATCAATATGGAAAAATAGAATTTATCCATGCTTCAACAAACAAAGGCATCAAAATCGAGGAATTAGATAAATCCGAATATTACAAATCAAGATACATAACAGGATTAAGAATTATCAAAGAAGAGACTAAACTTTGATAAAAATTCTCATTTTTGCACTAACTTTGCTCAAACAATGATATCGCTAATGATTGACACCTGCGATCGTCCCGACTTTTAGCCGCGAAATCACACGGAGTTTCATGGAGTACAATAATATTCATTACCTTTGTTGCTTAAACTTCCGAATTATGGCAAAAAAAAATTTCAAAGAAATGAAATCCGGTAAACGCCTGAAAAAACAGGATATGATTCACCGGATCGTAAATTTATTTAACCATCATCCTAAAGAATTGATGAACTACAAACAAGTGAGTGCCGAAATAGGGGCCACCACTCAAGTCAACAAATTGATGGCAGCAGAAATACTGGAACGACTTCACGAAGAAGATTTCCTTATTGAAGAAGATCGTGGAAAATATCGCCTCAATGGCTTGGGATTAATTGCAGAAGGTTCTTTCGAACGGCAGTCCAATGGGAAAAACGCTTTTCTTCCCGAAGGAAGCGGAACCTCGGTGTTTGTAGCTGAAAGAAACTCCATGCATGCTATGAATGGAGATAAAGTAAAAGTACAAATACTGGCTAAACGAAAAGGAAGGGAACCCGAAGCGGAAGTCCTGGAAATCCTGGAACGTGCACAGAACACGTTTGTCGGAATCCTGGAAGTAAGTAAAGCTTATTCATTCCTTATTGTCGATAATAAAATACTGGCTAACGACATTTTTATTCCAAAAGACAAACTGAAAGGTGGTAAGAGCGGACAAAAAGCAATTGTCCGTATTTTGGAATGGCCTGAGAAAGCAAAAAATCCTATCGGTGAAGTCATCGACGTTTTAGGAAATTCCGGGAGCAACGATACGGAGATGCACGCCATACTGGCGGAATTCGGGTTACCGTACAAATACCCCAATTCCGTAGAAAAAGCAGCAGATAAAATCCATATGGATATACCCGATTCCGAAATTAAAAACAGGGAAGATTTCCGGAAAATCACAACATTTACCATCGATCCCAAAGATGCCAAGGATTTTGATGATGCACTTTCCATCCGGGAAATCAAGAAAGGAATATGGGAGGTTGGCGTGCACATCGCAGATGTCACTTACTACGTCAAAGCAGGAGATATTATCGACAAAGAGGCTGAAAAACGGGCTACATCCATTTATTTAGTTGACCGGACCATTCCGATGCTTCCGGAAAAATTATGCAATCAGCTTTGTTCTTTACGTCCCGACGAAGATAAGCTGGCTTTTTCGGCGGTCTTTGAAATGAACGAGGCCGCAGAAATCAGGAATTACCGCATTATGCGAACCATTATCCGTTCGGACCGACGTTTTACTTACGAAGAAGCTCAGCAAGTTCTGGAAACGAAAGAAGGCGATTACCAGGAAGAATTATTGGTCCTGAATAACCTGGCGAAAAAACTCCGCGAAAAAAGGTTTTCTGCAGGTGCTATCAATTTCGACCGTTATGAGGTGAAATTTGAACTGGATGAAAACGGAAAACCTCTCCGGGTATTCTTCAAAGAATCAAAAGATTCCAATAAATTAATTGAGGAATTTATGCTTCTGGCCAACAAGACAGTAGCCGAATCCATCGGAAAAGTACCCAAGAATAAAAAAGCCAAAACATTTGTTTACCGGATACATGATCTCCCTAATCCGGAAAAAATGGAAAATTTCTCGGAATTCATCCGCCGGTTCGGGTACAAATTAAAAACGACGGGATCAAAATCCGATATTTCCAAAGGAATCAATCGCTTATTAGATGATGTACAAGGTAAGAAAGAACAGAACCTGATTGAAACCGTAGCCGTACGTGCAATGGCCAAAGCCCAGTATTCGACTCACAATATCGGACACTACGGACTGGCCTTCGAATATTATACCCATTTTACTTCACCAATACGCCGGTATCCCGATATGATGGTACATCGACTATTGGAACGCTACCTCACAGGCAAACAGTCTGTTTCCGAAGGCAAACTGGAAGAACAGTGTAAACATTCATCCGCTATGGAAAATCTGGCAGCCACAGCCGAAAGAACTTCCATCAAATACAAACAGGTGGAATTTATGTCCGGTAAACTGGGAATGGTTTTTGACGGCGTCATTTCCGGAGTTACCGAGTGGGGATTGTATGTGGAACTCAACGAAAATAAATGTGAAGGTTTGGTTCCCATCCGGGATTTGGACGATGATTATTACGAATTTGACGAGAAAAATTATTGTCTGACCGGACGACGTAATAAACGCCAATACCGTTTGGGTGATGCCATCTCTATCCAGGTAGCCCGGGCCAATCTCGAGCGGAAACAACTGGACTTTACTTTAGTTGAATAACTTCCCTGATTTTGGCAGGAATTTATATCCATATCCCTTTTTGTAAAACACGTTGCATCTATTGCGACTTTTTCTCTTCTGCCATTAAGGGAGAGGAATCGCAGTATGTTGATGCTTTGTGTCGGGAAATAAGGGTGCAAGGAGAGTATTTAAGGTCCGAACCCATCGAGACCATCTATTTTGGAGGCGGAACTCCCAGTCAATTGAAAGCTGCGTATTTTGAGAAGATATTCGACAGTCTCTCCAAAAGCAAATTCAGACTGAATCCTACGGAAGTGACTCTTGAAGCTAATCCCGACGACATTACCCAAGAGTACCTGGATAGTATAAAAAATTTGCCGTTCAACCGAATCAGCCTGGGAATCCAAAGTTTTGAGGATTCCGAACTGGAATTTCTTAACAGAAGACACCATGCCCGGTCGGCAATCAATGCAGTGAAACAGTGTCAAGACTCAGGCTTTAAAAATATCAGTATTGATTTGATATACGGAATCCCCCACCAATCTGTTGAAATGTGGGGAAAAAACCTTCAACAGGCGATAGATCTCCATGTGCAACATGTTTCGGCTTATCATTTGATTTACGAAGAAGGAACCAAGCTTCACAAACAATTGGAATCCGGTGAAATTACTCCTGTCGACGAAGATTTGAGTATTCAAATGTTCGATCAAATGATCGAATTGTTGTGTCATCATGGTTTTGAGCATTATGAAATCTCCAATTTCGCCAAACCGGGTTACCGTTCCAAACATAATTCCTCCTATTGGAACGGCACTCACTACCTGGGACTAGGAGCATCGGCACATTCCTACAACGGACATTCAAGGCAATGGAATATTGCTTCCATCGGGCAATATATAAAATCCATTCAAAACAATAAGATTCCGGCAGAAATTGAAAATATTACTCCTCAAATTGCTTATAATGATTACATTATTACCAGGATGCGAACCAAAGAAGGCCTAAATACGAAAGAATTATCCGGGTTATTCGGGGAGGAAATAAAAGACCGATGTCTTGAATCGGCCCAACAACATGTCCGGAAGGGAACAGTCGTATTGAAAGGGGATGTATTAAAACTCACCCGGCAAGGAATCTTCATTTCCGACAGTATCATGAGGGATTTATTGTTATAGTTCATTTTCCAAATAAAATCGTAAACGCACTACCCTCGCCTTCTTCACTTTGAATCTTGATGCCGCCTTTATGCAAATTGACTATTTCGCGGGAAAGACTCAACCCAATGCCGCTTCCATTCTTCTTCGTACTGAAAAACGGAATAAATATTTTGTCCCGGTTTTCCGGAGAAATACCACAACCGTTATCAGCTACCGTGGCATAGACATCCCCGTCCACTGTAATACCGGAATACAGAATGATATGAGGATTCTGTTTCTCTTTTACGGCATACATGGCATTGGTAATAAAATTGATCAATACCTGTTCTATCAGGTTTCTGTCGATATTTACAACAGCCGAAGGTTCTCCTGTTTTCAGTTCTAAAAAAATGCTTTTTTGTTCAAGCGAAGGATTCATCAAACGATAAACGGAAGACAGCAATTCAAAAAGATTGACTTGTTGCAGTTCAAGTATAATGGTTTTACTCAAACTCCGGTAAGAATCGGAAAACCGCAACAATCCTTCACTGCGACGATGGATCGTGTCCAATGCAAATTCAATATCTTCAAAATCGGGATGCACCTTTTCACCCATTTCTTTTTTTATGTTTTCCATCCGTTTTTTCAGGGCATCGGACAAGGACGAAACAGGAGCGATGGAATTCATAATTTCATGAGTCATCACATTCAATAAACCTTTCCATGCTCCAGCCTCAACTTCTTCCAAAGTGGCATTGATATTATGAAAAGCAATCAATTGATAAGTTTTTCCTTCTGTTTGAAACGTCGACGCATTGGTCAGGGTTTTGATAATCTGTTTCCCCGCATTGATGGTCACTAAACGATTTTCTCCCAATGGAATGTTTGTCAATTCGTCGTAAAGTTGCTTATTTCGTTTTTTCAACCAAACGATATTCTTAATAGATGGAATATCGAACATATTTTTCAAAGCATCATTCATCCAAAGCATTTCACCGGTCGCCGTATCATACGACAAAATACCCGTATCCACCAGTTCCAATATCCTTTTCAGATAATGATGTTGAGCCTCTTTTTCCCGGCTCAATAAAAGAAATGTATCGGTAATGATGTTGAATCCATGATAAAAATGATTTTTTTTATTTTTATTTTCCGGATATTTTTTTGAAAAATCCCGGTACCGTACCGCTTCGATAAAATCGTCGACATCCCGGAATATTTTAAAAATATAAGTCAGGGTATGATAAAGCAGGTATAATGTAATAATCAGAGTCAAAAGGGTAAACGAAAGATGATCCTGCATATAAAAGAAAACGGCCAAGCCTCCGCAAAAGACAGTCAAAAGAAAAAATACCGATATATAATTTTTATTTGTCAAGATGTTTTTTCTATAAATAAAATTATAATTCGTATTTATTCAATCTCCTGTACAAAGCGGCGCGGGTGAGGCCTAATTCCTTTGCCGCACGGGATATGTTCCCGTGATGCTTTTCAATCACTTGTTCAATCGCATTCCGTTCCAAATCCTCAAGATTATGCGTAGTCAACGAAACCACACCCTGCGGAGTCTGTTCTATGGGTGAAAAAACGATATCCTCCGCTTTTAGCATATCGTTATCTGCCATAATTACCGCCCGTTCTATAGCATATTGCAATTCCCTTACATTTCCGGGGTAAGAATAATGCATCAATTTATCTTTTGCCGAACCGGAAAGAGCCAGTTGACGCTTCATGTATTTTTTTTCGTAGTTCTGCAAGAAATACCGGGCAAGAAGAATGATATCGTTTCCCCGCTCACGCAGAGGAGGAACCGTCAGTTCTACTGTATTAATACGGTATATCAGGTCTTTTCGGAAATGCTGTTCGTTTGCCAATTCGGTAAAAGGGACATTAGTCGCGGTTATCAACCGGATATCTACAGGGATAGGAATATTTGTACCCAAACGGGTAACCTGCCGGTTTTGCAATACAGTCAACAATTTGGCCTGTTGCTGTAAAGAGATATTTCCTATTTCGTCCAGAAACAAAGTCCCGCTGTTAGCAGTCTCAATCAATCCTATCCGGTCTTCCCCGGCACCGGTAAAAGCACCTTTTTTGTGCCCAAAAAGCTCGCTTTCGAAAAGAGTATCCGTTAAAGCTCCCACATCGACTTTGACAAACGGCATCTTTTTCCGTAATGAAAGATTATAAATCGCCCGGGCTATCAAATCCTTTCCGGTTCCGTTTTCTCCTAAAATCAATACATTGGCATCTGTCGGAGCAATCTTTTCCAATTTACGAAACAAGTTCTGCATGACTTCCGATTCTCCAATGATTTCAGGGCCGGACTGTTTTTCCTTGATTGCTTGCTTTTTTTGAGGGTTGTCCCGGTTTTGCAAAACTTCTTTAAGCGTTTGAAGCAAATGATCATTTTGCCAGGGTTTTCCTAAAAAATCGGAGGCTCCTTCTTTCAGGCATTTGACGGCTAAATCGATGTCGGCATAAGCCGTTATCATAATAACGACGGGGTTCCGGTTCAATTCCTTTATTTTCCTCAACCAGAAAAGGCCCTCATTACCGGTATTGATCGAACTGTTGAAATTCATATCCAGCATGAGTATATCAAAATGATTCTCCGATAAAAGCTTTCTCAAATTCTCCGGATTCGGTTCCGTAACAATATTTTTCACCTCCGACTTTAAAAGAAAACGGACTGCAGTCAGAATATCTTTGTCATCGTCAACAACCAGTATATTAGCTTGCTTTAAATTCATAAATGATCCTCTATTCCTCAAACAATTCTTTTAAATCGATTTCCAATCCTTCAAAAATACGAACCGGAGCCTTTTGATTACAGTCATAAACCGTCCCAAAATCATATTTCCCATCAAACTGCAATAAAAAGACATTTACCATTTTTGCTTTCGGGTCTACAATCCAGTACTCTTTAACTCCGGCAGTTTCATATAAATTAAACTTATAGTTCCAATCGTATTTCAAAGTAGAAGGAGAAAGCACTTCCACCACTAAATCCGGAGCTCCGATACACCCCCTTTCATCCAACTTAGATAAATCGCAAATGACACAGATATCAGGTTGAACTACATCAAGTATTTTGTCGTCGTCCTTCGAACCGTGAATCGGAAGGCGGACATCGAAAGGGGCATGATAAATACGACATTTTCCCTTGTGTTTCCGGGATCTCATACGGTTCTGTTTTTTTCTCGTCTATCTTCATTGCAATTCTTGACATCGATTTAATCAGGCAAATATAAGAAATTTTTTGCAAAAAATCAATGACCTGTTCCCGAACATCAAGTGTTCGGAAACGAACACTTCCAAAAACATTATCCAAATTTAATTATCTGATTATAAATTACTTATAATAATGGCACGGACATTGGTATTAAAAAAATAAGAAATTAATCAATCCAAATGGACAGAATCATTGAAAAAAAGAAATGGACTCCGAAAAAGATTGCTACCATTGCGGGAATTGCAGTTGGAGTTATTTTACTTACTACTATATTTTTTACTACTTTTGGTAAATCCAGGTTACGTGTGGAAAGCGACCGGATGACGATTGCCGAAGTGAATCATGCCAGCTTCCGCGAATTCATTCCGGTAACCGGGATCATCCAACCGATTTCCACAATTTACCTGGATTTACAAGAAGGAGGACGTGTCGAAGAAATTTTCGTCGAGGATGGCGCCATCATGAAAAAAGGTCAAGCCATCCTGCGTTTGAGTAATACGGATCTGGAACTAAATCTCGTAAACCAGGAAACAAATGTTTACAACTTACTGACACAAATGCAAATAGCTCAGAATAACGCCCGCCAGAATACGATTTCCAAATTGACCCAATCGGTCGATGTGGAGAGCCAGTTAATCGAAGCAAAGCGAGTTTATGATATGAACAAACGCCTGTTGACCGCCGGTACGATCGCCCAACAGGAATTCAAAGAATCGGAAAATCAATACAATTACCTGATACAGAAACAAAAACTAATCAATGAAATTGTCAAACAAGATTCCATTGCTTCCGGACAACAATTACAACAGGTGGAACAATCCTATAAAGGCGCTCAAAACGGATTGAACCTGATGCGCAGGAAATTTGCAGATCTTACGGTTTGCGCTCCGATCGACGGCCAGTTAACGTCATTGGACGCAGAAATCGGTCAAAATAAAAATAAAGGCGAACGCATCGGCCAGATAGACGTGTTGAGTGGATTCAAAGTGCGGGTGGACGTCGACGAACATTACATATCCCGCATCTACAACGGCTTGGAAGGACAATACAAACAGGGAGACAGTCTTTACATCCTAGTCATTAAAAAAGTTTACACTCAAGTTTCTAACGGACGCTTTGCCGTGGATATGGTATTCAAAGGAAAAGTTCCCGATAATATACGCAGAGGACAATCGCTGCAAATCCGCATTGCCCTGAGCGACGAAACAGAAGCCCTGTTAATTCCGCGCGGAGGATTCTACCAACAAACCGGAGGCAACTGGATTTTCAAAGTGAATAAAAACGGAGACAAAGCCTATCGCGTCCCGATTCGCATCGGTCGCCAGAATCCGGACTATTACGAAGTGCTGGAAGGATTGGAAACAGGAGATAAAGTGGTAGTAAACAGCTATGAGAATTACGGAGATATACAGGAATTAATAATTAAGAATTAAGAATGATAATCATGAAAAAAATAGTTTGTCTTTTAGTTTTTAACTTGATCGCAAGTTGTATTTATAGTCAGGAAAACGCAGAAAAATCTCTTTCAACAGCAGAAAAAATCATTGGCCTGTCGAAATGTTGGTCGGAAGTGAAATACAACTTTGTCTATTTCGATCAGTTGCCTTTTGATTGGGATAGCCTCTACCGGGCAGCTATTCCTGTTGTAATGGCTACAAAAAATAATTTTGAATACTACAGGGAACTTCAACGCTTTATTGCAAGCCTGAAAGATGGTCATACCCAGGTCTCTTTCCCGCGAGAGTTGTGGAAAAACTGGTCAACCATTCCTCTGACGACAAAATTCATCGATAACAAAATGATTGTTCTTTCCGTACTTAACGACACTTTAGAACAAATGGGAATTAAAAGAGGACTTGAGGTTATCGGCATAAACGGGACAAACGTACACGAATACGTTTCAACCAAGATCAAACCTTATGTTCACTCTTCGACCGAACAATGGCTGAATTTACGTGCCTATGGAAGAGAAGCCACAAGAGGAGTGAGATCGGAAGAAATTCATCTGACATTCAAAGACAATAACGGGAAAATTTTCGAGCGTTCCATCAGCCGTTCCCTATCGGAAAAAGACTTAAAACCGCAACCGTTATTCGACTTTAAAATGATCGACGGGACTATCGGTTTACTGAAAATCCGTTCTTTTTGGGGAAATGATTATATCCGGCAATTCGATTCTATTTATACCTGTATAAACGAAGCGGATGTAAATGCTCTTATTATTGACATCAGAGGAAATGAAGGCGGTAATTCCAATTATTCCGCTTATATCCTGTCCCATTTGACAGGAAAGAGTTTCAAAATGTCGGATTGGAGTAGTCCGCTTTATATTCCGGCTCACGCTTCCTGGAATTATCCGAAAGAATGGTATTCCCAAAAATCATACGACTATAGTCCTGTAAAAGGAAAAACAATATTTGACAAACCGGTTGCGCTGTTAATCAACGAAGGAACTTTTTCTGCCGCAGAAGATTTCTGCGTAGGTTTCAGAAATATGAAACGGGGCCTTATCATCGGGACTCCAAGCGGCGGAAGTACGGGCAATCCGATAGGATTTGACCTCCCCGGAGGAGGATGGCTGCAAATCTGCACCAAAAAAGATACTTATCCCGATGGAACCGAATTTGTCGGAGCCGGTATCCGTCCTGACGTAGAGGTAAAAGAAACTGTTTCAAGTTATTTGTCCACGGTACAACCGGATTCTGATCATTCTCTTGCAAAAGAAAAAGCAATACAAGCATTGAAAAGTAATATTCAGAAAAAATAAAAATAAAAGAAACATGATTAAGATTACGTACCTCGAAAAAATTTATCGCACGGAAGAAGTAGAAACCGTAGCATTGAATAAAATGTGCCTGGAAGTCAAGGAACACGAATTTGTCGCCATTATGGGCCCTTCCGGATGCGGTAAATCCACATTGTTAAACATTCTGGGGATGCTGGACGACCCTACTTCCGGAAGTTTCCTGTTCAACGGCATGGAAGTATCAAAATTCAATGAAAATAAACGCAGCGATTTGAGGAAAGCCAATATCGGCTTCGTTTTCCAGAGTTTCAATCTGATCGACGAACTGACGGTATTTGAAAATGTGGAACTCCCGCTCGTTTACAACAACATCAAGGCTTCGGAACGCAAAATAATGGTAGAAGCGGCCTTGGAAGGCGTTCAAATGATGCATCGGCGCAATCATTTTCCTTCCCAGCTCTCCGGAGGACAACAACAACGAGTCGCCGTGGCACGTGCGGTTGTCAACAGTCCAAAGCTAATCCTGGCGGACGAACCTACCGGAAACTTAGATAGTAAAAACGGGGTGGAAGTGATGCAGTTGCTGACTTCTCTGAATGAAAAGGGTACCACCATCATTATGGTAACACACAGTGAACACGATTCCCGTTACGCCCACCGGATTGTCCACATGCTCGACGGAAAGACCGTTACGGAGAATTTTCTGAAAGAGTTGGTTTACGCGGCGCAATAGAAGACCGTGAGACCGGAAGATCGTAAGATCGTAAGACCGGAAGATCGTAAGACCGGAAGATCGTAAGATTGGAAGATCGTAAGAAAGAGAGATTTAGGATGAACCAAACAGATTAAAATAAAAACTATGAACAGAATTTCAAATCGGGAGTTTAATGAAAAAATGAGAGAGCGAACAAAACAATTTGCTTTACAAATTATAAATATTACAAACGAAATGCCTCATAAGGAATCGGCAAGAATAATCTCTAAACAATTATTACGATCGGCAACTTCGGTAGCAGCTAATTTTCGTGCAGCATGCAGAGGACGGTCTAAAGCGGAATTCTATAGTAAAATGTGTATTGTAGTGGAGGAAGCCGACGAAACACAATTTTGGCTCGAAATGCTTTGTGATAGTCAGCTAACGGATAAATGTAAATTGAAAGACATGCTTGATGAATGTTCTGAAATTATAGCGATAACAACATCTATTAAAAATAAATTAAAAATATAAAAAAACACAGACCCAAACATCTCACGATCTCACGATCTTCCGATCTTCCGATCTCACGATCTCACGGTCTTACGATCTTACGGTCTTCTAAAATCATGAACATCAAACAATCTCTCCGGATCATTTTCCGGAACAAAACATACGGAATATTAAACATCCTCGGCCTGACGGTGGGGATTACATCGGCAGTATTGATATTCCTCTGGGTAGAATACCAAATGAATTTCAACCGGGAAATACCCAATGCAGAAAACATTTACAAGATCGGACAGAATCAACGTTACGGAGACAATATCAATACATTCTTCGTAGCCTGTGGTCCTCTGTCCAGGACTTTGGATGAAAGTTTTCCCAAAATCAAACGCAACACCCGTGAATATGACACTCCCCAGACTTTTGTTTTGGAAAACGAAAACAAACGTTTTGCCGAAAACGGAAAATTCATGGACGCTTCAATCTTCGAAATGATCGGTATGAAGTTTATCCGGGGAAATGTCAAGACCGTTTTCGATCCTGCGTTTCCCATTGTAATCAGTAAAAAGATGGCGGAAAAAATATTTGGGAAAGAAGATCCTGTCGGAAAAACATTACGCACAGACGATCATTTATACGAAATAACCGGCGTGTTTGAAAATTTGCCCCAACAAAACACTTCCTTCCGGTTCGAATGGCTGATTCCTTTCCGTATTCTTGAGAATGACCTGGTAGAAAAAGGTTGGGTCTCCGTCGATCATTGGGGGAGTAACTGGCAATCATGTTATGTGGAGGTACATTCTCCGGCCGATGTCGAAGCGATTAACCAAAAATTGAAAGGGCTCATCAAAGAGAAAACCGACGGAAAGAACGATACCGAACTGTTTATCTATCCGATCACCAAACTACGGCTGTATGGAGAATTCAAAGACGGGAAAGCCACCGGCAGCGGCTACATCCGCACGGTAAGACTATTTTTCATCATCGGTCTGGTCATTGTATTGATCGCCTGCATCAATTTCATGAACCTCTCTACCGCCCGTTCGCAGAAACGCGCCATGGAAGTCGGCATACGAAAAACTTTCGGAGCCGGACGAATACGATTAATCAACCTGTTTCTGGGAGAATCCGGATTGATAACGGCTTTATCCATCATTCTGGTCACCGGTTTGGTTTATTTGTGTTTGCCGTCGTTCAACCAATTGGTTTCATTAAAGCTGACACTCGACTTCAGCAACCCGGTTCATATTTCCGGATTGTTGGGTATCGGACTTATCTGTACATTCCTTGCGGGGATCTATCCGGCCTTTTATCTTTCTTCGTTTTCTCCGATGAATACCTTGAAAAAACAAAAATTAAGTATCGGTAGCGCCGCTCTGATACGAAAAGGACTGGTTATATTTCAGTTTTGTACCGCCTTCATATTGATTTGTGCCACCACGGTCATTTACCAACAAATCCGGTATGCACAAAAACGGGACATGGGTATCAAAAAAGAAAATCTGATGACGTTTGGTGTGACTCCCGAACTGATCAACAGTAGCTCTTCCGTTCAAAATGAATTAAAAAACACAGGCCTTGTGGAAAGTTCGGGACTAAGCAGCCAGAGCTTGTTGCAAATATGGAATAACGGCGGAAGTTATCAATGGGAAGGAAAAGATCCGAATACGAATCCACTGATATCGCGTGTCGAAGCAAGTCCCGGATTGATAGAAGCCGCCGGGTTAACCTTTGTCGACGGAAACGACTTTTTCCCTCAGGACAGCATACATATCATCATCAATCAAACTTTGGCCGATATAATGGGGAAAGAAGGACGGATAGGAGGCAGAATAGGGCAAAGCAACAATCCGGACGACCGTTACGAAATCAGGGGGATTGTCAAAGATTTTGTTTTCAACGACGTCTATCAGGGAAAATCCGAACCTGTTATATTCCATCCCCGGATCAATACTGCTAATTACCTGTTTGTTCGCCTGAAACCGGGAATCAATCAGATAGAAGCGATGGCAAAGATTAAATCCGTACTTCAACAATTCAGTCCCAATGAACCGTTTGAACCGGCCTTCATGGACGACCGGTTCAACCAAATGTTTGCCGGGGAACGGCTTGAAGGAAAGCTGGCAGCCTTATTTGCCGGATTAGCCATTTTCATCTCATGCCTGGGTTTATTCGGATTAAGCGCTTTTTCCGCCGAACAACGGACAAAAGAAATCGGTATCCGGAAAGTCCTCGGAGCCAGTATCTGGAATGTTTTGAATTTGCTTGGAAAATCATATATGGCACTGATACTGATTGCATTGGTTATCGGAACACCCATTGCCTGGTATATTACCAATAATTACCTGCAAGATTATGCTTATCGAATCCCATTGAGTTGGACTATATTTTGTGGAGTTGCAGTACTGGTTACTCTGATTGCCGTCATCACAGTCAGTTTCCAATCATTACGTGCGGCTATTGTGAATCCGGTGAAGTCAATCAGAAGACCGTAAGACCGTAAGACTGGAAGACCGTAAGACCGGAAGAAAAACGGAACCCTTACATCTTACGGTCTTCCAGTCTTCCGGTCTTACGGTCTTCTTAATATTAAAAAGTTATGTTTTACAATTTGAAGATAGCAATTCGGAATCTACGTCATAACGGATTATACTCTTTTATTAATATTTTTGGTCTGGCTATTAGTTTAACCGCCTGTATCCTGATCACACTTTGGGTTATGGATGAATTGAACCGCAACAAGTTCCTGAAAAATGCGGATCAGATATATGAATTGAATCATAGTTCGCCCGGAAAACTGGGGCCTCTCATCGAACGTAAAATCCCTGAAGTGATACATGTATGCCGAATTTTGAATAATGTTGATCCGGGAATTTTATCTTCAGGGGCAACCAAATTTACGGAAACCAAAGTATGCCTTGCAGATACTTCTTTCTTTTCTCTTTTCAGCTTCAATATAGTTGAGTCAAATTCCGGTAAAATATTTGAAGATAAACATTCGGCTGTCATTTCCGAAAGTCTTTCCATGCGTATTTTTAACACCAAAGAATCTATAGGAAAAACAATACAGTCGGATACTTACGGGATTTTTCACATAACAGCTGTGATGGAAGATGCTCCCAAAAATTCTACTCTACAATACGAGATCATACTTCCATTTTCTCTTTATCCCGATGTCGCACGAAAAATTAGTTACAATGAAAATGAAGACTGGGGTAATTTTTATTTTAGTACATATGTAATGATTGCTGAAGCTGTTAATCCGAAAATTACAGGAGAAAAAATCAGTCGGACAGCCTGGAATGAGGCCTATCCTGATGAACGATATTCTCCTGGGTGCTATCTGGATTTTTCTATGAGACAGCTCACCACCAGCCATCTTTATGCCGGAGACGGAAGTCCCACCGGAATAAAAGACGTGCGCTTGTTTTCCATAGCAGCATTTCTCTTATTACTAATTGCTGCTATCAATTATGTAAATCTTGTTACGGCCCGCCAGGTCAAAAAATCAAAGGAAATAAACATACGGAGAACCCTTGGTTCAAGCAGGTTGAAACTTTTCGGACAAATAATGAGTGAAGCGTTGTTAACTTTTATTATAGCTCTCCTCTCCGCAACAATATTGTTGTATTTGTTGTTGCCTTTCTACAATAATCTTACAGGTAAGCAACTTTCTCCGGATTTCTTTTCTCCTGAAATTTGGATTATTTATCTTTCTTTAGTTGGAATCGTAGTGTTGTTGGCAGGATTTTATCCGGCCTTCAAATTGTCATCGCTCAAATTTGCAAGACTAAGCAATTTCCAATCCGGTAAACATGAAAGATCATTTTTTCGCAAAATTCTGGTTGTTTTTCAATTTGTCCTCTCATCAGGTTTGATTGTCTGTACAATTGTTCTGGGCTACCAACTCGACTATATGAAAGAAAAGGATCCGGGATATACCAGGGAAAATATTTTTGTTCTTCCCTTACATCATATGCAGGAACATCATCCCGTCGTAAAAGAAGAACTAACAAAACAAGCAGCCATTGCAGATGTCACATTTACCACATCTCTTATCAATAATGTCCGTTGGAATGTAGTACGGGAACAACAATGCAAAGATGGGCTTAAAAAATTTCCTACAAGCGTTCTTATAGGCGACTATAACATGATTGACTTTTTTAATATTCCGATTCGTTCCGGCCGTAAATTCACGATGGAAGATCATCCTCTCAGAGGATTTATCATAAATAAGAGAATGGCAGACGAGTTAGGCTGGGATGATTTTATCGGGAGAACCATCCCTCTTTTTTCAGAAAACCAAACCCGAATAATAGGAGAAATCTCCGACTTCAATTTCAAAAGTTTTCATCAGGAAATTTCTCCTATGGTTATTATATATGGTCCAGAGCATGTAGACCACATATATGTGAAGTCCTGTGCAGGAAAAGAAAAACAGGCTATAGCTGCCGTGGAAAAAATCTGGAAACGCTATAATGAAGGTTATCCCTTTGAATACCAATTTCTGGATGAATCATTTGATAAAATGTATAAATCCGATATCCGTACAGGAAATTTGTTTAATAGTTTTGCCGTCATAGCTATCTTTGTTTCCTGCCTCGGTCTTTTCGGATTGGTAACTCATACTGCTGAAACAAAAACGAAAGAAATCGGTATTCGTAAAATACTTGGCGCCAGCGTAAGCAATATTGTGAATATGCTTTCAAAAGAATTTTTAATTCTTGTCGGTATTGCTATGTTCATTGCCTTTCCTTTAGCTTGGTACTGGTTGGATAGGATGTTACAGGATTATGCCTACCGCATTTCCATCAGTTGGTGGATGTTCGCTCTGGCAGGGCTGATAACAATTGTTTTAACATTACTGACCGTAGGTTGGCAGGCAATCAAAGCGGCCACAGCCAACCCGGTGCAATCAATAAGTAGACCGTAAGATCGTAAGACCGTAAGACATGTCTTACGGTCTACTCATCTTTCCCGCGAACAGGATCACATTCGTGCTGTTTTCTTTGATAACGTATAAAAACGGTTTATTCACAAAGAAATCAATTACCGGAGGCTGCTGTTGAGAAGAAGATGAAGTAAACATACTTACAACAGTTACTGCTGCAGCTTCGGTACCTTCTTCATTGACTTCTATGAAAGTTTTATGGATCACATCCGAAATAGAGAGTCCTCCTCCACGGGAAATCCCACGGAAATCGGCCAGCCTCGTAAACGGTATGACCATGCCCATTTTATTCAGAACGGTAGGTAACCGGTATTCACATTCACTTTTGAAACAGGGAAGTTCCAGATTGACTTTTACCGCACCCAAGGTTTTCAGATTACGATTCCAGGCATCAGCATTTAAATTTGCAACGACATCATCAATTGTCTTGTCCTCATGAGGTAAAATCACAACCATACTGAAAGCATTATTTCCATAAGGTAGTTCCAGATACCCGGCCTGGTTATCCGATGTATAATTAAATTCGGAAGTCATTTTCATCATTTTCACAGATTCCGATTGTCCTTCAGCAGTATAAAACGGTTTCAGTTGAGTATTATTTTTTTCGAATTTCATTCTCCACATCCCTTTGAAGTAAATGGCATTGATCAGATACATAACCACATCGGCAGAAACTCCGTCAATGATTTTGGGGATTTTATTGTTCGTGTTATCGGCACACCATCTATTGATCCGGTCTGTAGTTTGCGGATCCATAAAATCGACTTCCCGGACTTCAGCATTGAAATGAATCTTATTTGTCTGAACAAAATAATTTTCGACAGGAAATCCCATGTGATACCATATCGAATTAGCTATGTTAATTTGTGTTAAAGGATCTGCTTTTAATAAAGCCTCTCTCAAAGTTTTACAATATTCATTGATTTCATCCTCCGAAAAGCCGGAAATACGCAAAGCGGTTTCCATTTCTTCCCGGGTTGCACCTTTAGCGCCATTCATTGTCATAGACAAAGCCATACTTACACTTAGGGGGGAAATGAAAATATTAGGATCTTCGGTTTCTCCAGACAGGGTTTTAAATAAATCCCATGCAAATAAATTATCCTGTTCAATACGAGGTCTCAACTCTGAACGTAAATCGACCGGTTTCGCATCAGGGAAATTATCCGAATCATTTACATCGTCTGAACACGCCCAAAGAAACAGGAGAATTGGGATAATAAGAAAACAAACAGTTTTTTTCATAGGAGTATACTTTATTCTTCATTATACATAGATAAACTCATTTTCAGTTAAAACGTTGCATGAAAATCAAAAAAAAATAAAAATATTTGTTTCAAAAACCGGAAAACAGAAGGAACCGGATGCTTCACGGTTTGGAAGAAATTAAAAAACGTCTTCCATGACATCTGTTTTTATAAAAAAACGTATCTTTGATGCTTCAACAAAAATGCAATGAGTGTCATCGATTACGATTTAACTAAAATAAAAGGTATTATTTTCGATGTTGACGGGGTGCTTTCAACAGATTGTATCCCGTTACACCCATCGGGAGAACCGATGAGATGTATCAATACCAAAGACGGTTATGCAATGCAATTAGCTGTAAAAAAGGGACTTCAATTGGCTGTTATTACAGGAGGATTTGCCGATGCTATCCGAATCCGTTTTGAAAGTCTCGGATTCCAGAATATTTATTTGCATTCAAAAGTAAAAAAAACGGATTTTGAAGACTTCATGAAGAAAACAGGATTAAAGCCTGAAGAACTGATTTACGTCGGTGATGATATTCCGGATTTTGAAGTCATGAAAATGGTTGGACTTCCGGCTTGTCCCTTGGATGCCGTACCTGAAATCAAAGCAATTTCCAAATACATATCCCCCAAAAAAGGCGGGCATGGAGTTGGCCGTGATATTATCGAAAAAGTTCTGAAAATCCAGGGAAAATGGATGCAGGATGATGCTTTTGGTTGGTGACACATACCTATTTGAATCGAAAAATGAAACTTTTAGAAAATTACAACATCCTATTGGGTTCTGCGTCCCCACGCAGGAAAGAATTATTATCCGGACTCGATATGGACTTCGAAGTCAAATCGATACCCGACTTGAATGAAACCTACCCGTCTAACCTGTGGAAAGAAGAAATACCCGTATTCCTGTCAAAACTAAAAGCAGATGCCTGCAAACCCCTTATGGACGATCGCACATTCCTGATCACTGCAGATACTATTGTCTGGTTGAATGCCAAAGTTTACGGGAAACCCGGAAATGAAGAAGAAGCCAAACAAATGTTGCGCGAACTTTCAGGGAAAACACATGAGGTGATTACCGGTGTCTGCCTCACGACAAAAGAAAAACAAGAATCTTTTTTCGCTGTTTCCAAAGTAAAATTTGCAGTCCTGGATGAAACCGAAATAGAATATTACATTTCCAAATACAAACCTTATGATAAAGCCGGCGCCTATGGAGTTCAGGAATGGATTGGCTACATTGGCGTCGAGAAACTGGAAGGTTCATTCTACAACGTGATGGGATTACCTGTAAGAATGTTATACATGTATTTGAAGAATTGGGACAATTGATTTATCTAAATACTAAAAAGACTATTGTGTTTTATGAAAAAAAATTTATTCATTACAACCATGGCAGCAGCTACATTACTGACAGCATGCAGTGAAATGAAAAAAGAAAACAAACAAGACGAAGTGATTATCGGAAAACCGGAAATCCAAGTTACCGATGGTCTGATGACCCCTGAAATTCTCCATAGTTTCGGACAGGTATCCGATATACAGATTTCTGCCGAACAAGGTAAAATTCTTTACGGAGTAAGCTATGCCGATATTTCGCTCAATAAACGAAACCGGGAATTATTCACGATAAACCTGGATGGAACCGGGAATACCCAAATTACAAAGTCTGCAAAAAGCGAAACAAACGCACAATGGATCAAACAGGGAACTAAAATCGCTTTCATTTATGAGGGACAACTCTGGGAAATGAATCCCGACGGTTCGCAAAGAACCAAAATCAGTGATATTCAAACCGGTATCCAGGGATTTAAATATTCTCCGGATGGAAACAGGCTTTTGTTTATCAGTGACGTAAAATACGGAGAACGTACGGCCGACAGGTATCCGGACTTGGATAAAGCTTCCGGAAGGATTGTCGATAATCTGATGTACAAACATTGGGACGAATGGGTAGAAACAATCCCCCATCCCTTCGTCGCCGATTATGATGGAAAATCTTTAAGCAATATCACGGATATACTCCAAGGGGAACCATTCGAAAGTCCGATGAAACCCTCCGGAGGAATTGAACAACTGGATTGGAGCCCCGACGGTAAAACCATCGCTTATACCTGTCGTAAAAAAACAGGCCTGGAATATACCCGTTCTACAAATTCCGATATTTATTTCTACAACGTGGAGAATGGGGAAACCAAAAATATGACCGAAGGAATGATGGGTTACGACACCAATCCGAAGTTCTCGCCCGATGGAAAATACCTCGCCTGGCAAAGCATGGAACGGGACGGCTACGAATCGGATAAAAACCGGCTGTTTATCATGAACCTGGGAAGCGGAGAAAAATCATATCTGACTGAGAATTTCGATTACAATACCGATGATTTTTGCTGGGATCATGATACCAAACGCATCTTTATTGTCGCCTGTGTAAAAGGAACTACCCAGTTATTTGCCGTAAACACGGAAATGAAAGAGGTTTCTGCTCTCACCGAAGGACAACACGACTATGCTTCCGTATCTCTAATCGGAGATAAATTACTCGCTTTACGACACGCGATGACTTATCCTAATGAAATATTTTCAGTAGACATCAATACTAAAGAGGAAAAACAATTGACAACGGAAAATAAACACATCCTCGACCGGATTGAAATGGGAAAAGTAGAACCTCGTTGGATTAAAACCACCGATAACAAAGAGATGTTGACCTGGATCGTTTATCCTCCGAAATTCAATCCGGATAAGAAATATCCTGCTATCCTGTATTGCCAGGGAGGACCTCAAAATACCGTCAGCCAGTTCTGGTCATACCGTTGGAACCTGGAAATGATGGCTGCCAACGGATACGTCGTAGTCGCACCCAACCGCCGGGGACTTCCGGGATTCGGACAGGAATGGAACGAACAAATCAGCGGTGATTATGGAGGACAAAACATGAAAGACTATCTATCGGCCATTGATGCCGTCTCCAAAGAGCCTTTTGTGGATGAAACAAAATTAGGCTGCACGGGGGCCAGCTACGGAGGATTTTCCGTTTATTGGTTAGCAGGTAATCATAACAAACGTTTTAAAGCTTTCCTGTCACACGCCGGAATTTTCAATGAAGAAGCTCAATACCTCGAAACCGAAGAAATGTGGTTTGCCGACTGGGATCTGGGAGGCCCATTCTGGGATCAATCCAATTCCGTAGCACAACGGACCTATTCCAATTCCCCCCATAAATTCGTTCAAAACTGGGATACTCCAATCATGATTACCCACGGAGAACTGGATTATCGCATCCTCGCCTCACAAGGAATGATGGCCTTTAATGCCGCTCAATTACGTGGTATCCCTTCGCGCATGCTAATCTTCCCGGACGAAAATCACTGGATTGCACAACCTCAAAACGGGGTCTTATTCCAGCGGGAATTCTTCCGGTGGTTTGATCAGTGGCTCAAATAAAAAATAAATAGAGAATAAACTTTCTAAAATCCCAGATAAAAATCAATATTTTCCTGTGTAAGAATATCTATGGGAACATAGTTGATTTGATGAACTTCTTTCTTGAATATAAAACTGTCGCTAAAAGCTTTAATCCCTTTATAAGACTGTTCTTCAGGACGTTGAGCGATTAAATAGGCAATTGTATTATTTTTGAGATAAGTTACATTTTTTTCAAGCAAATCGTATCCGATCATTGTCACATGATTCAGTTTGCGTCTTTCAAGGAAATCGGCAACGATATAAGCGCGAGAAGAGAATATGACGGCTCCTCTGATATCCGGATTTTCTGCAAAAAGCTTCTCCATCATGGCATCATTTTCTTCCGGATTATTGGCGCTTAAAGTCCCGCGGACAATTTTACATCTTTCGTCGTGTTTATCTACATACGACTTAAACCCTTCCATGCGCAAAGCAATCTGATTCGAAACGGTTTGCCCGAAATCGAAAAAACTAAAAATGGCTATTTTACCTAAATCCGAATGTTGAAACAGTAACTTTGCTCCCAAATACCCACTTCTGAACGAATCCTGACCATAAAAAGACAAAGGGTTGGCTTCTTTCACTCGGGAATCTATAAAAACATACGGAATTTCCCTTTCTTCCATCTTTTTAGTGTATACCAATGTCTTTGATTTATATAACGGAGCCAGTAAAATACCATCCGGAACAGGAGTTTGTTTCAATGCCCTGTCCATCGCCTCTGTAAACGAAACCGGACTGTATTGATCAAAATAATGAATCTTCACAACCACTTTAAAATCATACAATTCCTGTTCTGCTCTATTCAAGCCTTCTTCAACCATTTCCCAATACCCGCCGGGTTCACAGTCAGGAATAACGGCACAAAACACAAAAACTTTTTTAGAAGCCAAGGCACTTGCATAATGATTAGGACGGTAGTTAATCTCATTCAATATGGCCTGAATTTTTTTCTTTGTTTCATCCGAAACATTTCCACGATTATGCAACACCCGGTCAACCGTTCCTGCCGAAACTCCGGCTTTTTCCGCTATATCTTTGATCTTGATTTTTTGTGGTATTGAATTCATAAACTTAAGTTTTAAGCCACAACTTATAAATTTTAAGTTATAAATTCGGCTTACATCAACAAGAACTTACAACTTAAAACTTACAACCTACAACTTTATTCGATTCACAAAGGTATAAATAAAAATGATTTCATATCACCTATTTATAAAAAAGATTTGTATATTTGTGTACGCACACAATATGAAAATCAAATATAAAAAACGAATAACCGTTTAATTATTAATAAATTATGTATTTAACAGAACAAACATGGAGATGGTATGGCCCGAACGACCCGGTCGGTTTGTGGGATATCAGGCAAGCCGGAGCGACAGGGATTGTAACTGCCCTACACCACATTCCAAACGGAGAAGTATGGAGTAAGGAGGAGATCCTGAAACGAAAAGAAATAATTGAAGCGGCAGGACTCACCTGGTCTGTCGTTGAAAGTGTTCCCGTACACGAACACATTAAAACCCAAACCGGAGATTTTCAGAAGTACATCGACAACTACAAAGAAACCATCCGCAACCTGGCAGTATGTGGGATATACATTATTACCTATAACTTTATGCCGGTTCTTGACTGGACGCGCACAGACCTGGCATATACCTTACCGGATGGTTCCAAAGCGTTACGTTTCGAAAAGGCGGCATTTGTCGCTTTCGAATTATTTATTCTGAAACGTCCCGGAGCAGAAAAATTATATACCGCCGGGGAAATTGAAAAAGCAAAAAAACGCTTTGAATCCATGTCTGAAGATGAAAAACAGACTCTGACCCGTAATATGATTGCCGGGTTACCCGGTTCGGAAGAAAGTTTTACCGTCGGACAATTCCAGGAAGCACTCGACAGATATAAGGATACGGATGCCGAACGACTCCGTTCCAACCTGATTTATTTCCTGAGAGAAATCTGTCCGGTAGCCGATGAATGGAATGTCCGATTAGTAATTCATGCAGACGACCCCCCCTATCCTATTTTAGGATTACCCCGTATCATGAGTACGGAAGACGATTTCAACAAACTGGTGGAAGCTGTGCCTAACAAATCGAACGGATTGTGTTTCTGTACAGGTTCGTTCGGCGTCCGCGCCGATAACGACCTCCCGGGAATGGTAGAACGGTTGGGCGACCGCATCGGATTTGCCCATCTACGCAGCACTCAACGGGACGAAGAAGGTAATTTCTACGAAGCAAACCACCTGGAAGGAGACGTGGACATGTACAATGTAATGAAACAATTATTGCTCCTTCAAAAGAGAAGAAACATATCCATCCCTATTCGTCCCGACCACGGACACCAGATGATAGACGATCTCAAAAAGAAAACCAACCCCGGATACTCCTGTATCGGACGCCTGCGCGGACTGGCAGAGCTAAGAGGCTTGGAAATGGGGATCGCAAAATCAAGCTTATAGAGTTAAGAGTTAAGAGTAAATCTTTAACTCTTAACTCTTAATTTTTCCTTCAGGAACCTTCCGGTATAAGACGCTTCACATGCCGCAACTTCCTCCGGAGTTCCCGTACAGACAAGATACCCTCCTTTATCTCCTCCTCCGGGTCCCAAATCAATAATGTGGTCGGCACATTTAATGACATCCATGTTGTGTTCGATTATAACCACGGTATGTCCCCTCGCAATGAGTGCATCAAATGCTTTCAACAGGGTTTTGATATCATGGAAATGCAAACCGGTAGTCGGTTCGTCAAAGATAAACAAGGTTTTTACCGCCCGTTCCTCACTCAGGTGATATGCCAGTTTTACACGCTGATTCTCTCCCCCGGAAAGGGTATATGAACTTTGTCCGAGTTTGACATATCCCAAACCGACTTCCTGCAAACAAAGTAATTTTTTAATGATTTTTTTCTCCTGACTGCCGTTCTCCTCCGAAAAGAATTCAATGGCTTCGTCGATGGTTAAATCCAAAACATCATAAATATTTTTTCCCCGGTATTCGACATCCAATACGTCTTGTTTAAACCGTTTGCCGTGGCATGTCTCACATTCCAGAACCACGTCTGCCATGAACTGCATTTCAACGGTAATAAAACCCTCTCCTTTACATTCCTCACAGCGTCCGCCCTCTACATTGAACGAAAAATAAGCCGGAGTAAAATGCATCTGCTTCGACAAAGACTGCTCGGCATACAGCTTACGGATTTCATCATAAGCCTTGATATAGGTCACAGGATTGGAACGGGAAGAACGCCCTATCGGATTCTGATCTACAAACTCGGTATTCTTCACCAGATGCCAGTCTCCCGCAAAGCCCGCCATCTGAATCGACAAATCCTTACTGTTCTCGCAATGACTTTTCAGAGCCTGATAAAAAACATCCCGAACCAATGAAGATTTTCCGGAACCGCTTACCCCTGTTACCACAGTCATCACATTCAACGGAAACCTGACATCAATCGATTTCAGATTATTTTCGCAAGCTCCTTTGACCTCCACATAATTATTCCATTTCCGGCGTTTTTTGGGAACATCAATCTGTTCTGCTCCTGTCAGATAGCGAATCGTATAACTGATTGTATTTTTGTCTATGTCGGATAGGTTACCCTGATATACGACTTCTCCTCCATGTTGCCCCGCTGCCGGACCAATATCAATGATATAATCGGCAGCACGGATAATTTCCTCGTCGTGCTCCACAACAATCACGGTATTCCCCAATTTTTTTAACTGTCTTAATACCTTCAACAACAGTTCCGTATCTTTAGAATGAAGACCAATACTCGGCTCATCCAGAATATACAGCGAACCAACCAGGCTACTTCCCAAAGAAGTGGCCAGGTTGATCCTCTGACTTTCTCCTCCCGAAAGGGTTGAAGACAACCGGTTCAATGTAAGGTATCCCAATCCGACATCCACTAAAAACTGAAGACGGGATTTGATCTCAACCAATAAACGGGCCGCTACAAGTTTGTCGTGCTTATTTAACTCCAGTTCATCAAAAAAACGACTGAGTCCGGTAATCTGCATAACAACCAGTTCATCGATCGACTTCCCCGCAATCTTTACATAAAAAGCCTGAGGCCGTAACCGACGGCCTTTACAATCCGGGCAGGTAGCCTTTCCCCGGTAACGGGCGAGAAGTACTCTGTATTGAATCTTGTAGAGATTTTCCTCTACATGTTTGAAAAAATCATAAATACCTTTGATTTCACCATTTCCATACCACAACAAATTCTTTTCCGATTCCGATAACTCAAAATACGGCCTATGTATTGGGAAATTATATTTCAAAGCCGTTTGCATAAACCACTGTTTGAATTCCCCCATCTTTTCTCCTTTCCAGCAAACAACGGCATCGCCGTAAACAGATAACGATTTATTAGGAATCACCAAATCTTCATCGATTCCTATAATTTTTCCAAAACCTTCGCATGTGGGACAGGCTCCGGCAGGACTATTGAAATTGAACATCAGATCGTTCGGTTCTTCAAACAGAATACCGTCGGCTTCCATTTTTTTGGAAAATTCCCGGGTTACAATACCGGACTCGGTGTAAAACCGGAGCGTACAATAACCGTCGCCCTCAAAAAAGGCAGTTTCGACGGAATCGGCCAGCCGGTTCACGACGGAAAGTTCCGAAGACGCCGTCAAACGATCGATCAATAAAAAAATCTCAGAGGAAGTCAACAGTTTTTCCTGCTTGAGCACATCATCTATCTGATAAGTCTGCCCGTCTATCTCCACTCTTGAAAACCCCTCTTTCACAAAAACTTCCAGTTGTTCCTGCATCTCCCTTCCCGGATGAAGGTTTATCCGGGTCAATAAAGCCATTTTTGTCCCTTCAGGATATGCCTGCATTTCATCGACAACATCGCTGACCTGATGCTTCTTCACCTCTTCCCCGGAAACCGGTGAAATCGTTTTCCCGATACGGGCGTACAACAATCTTAAATAATCATAAATTTCTGTGGAAGTCCCCACTGTGGAACGCGGATTCCGGCTGTTAACCTTCTGTTCGATTGCAATTGCAGGAGGAATTCCTTTAATATAATCACATTCGGGCTTACTCATTCTCCCAAGAAACTGGCGGGCATAAGAAGACAAACTCTCCACATACCTGCGCTGACCTTCGGCATACAAGGTATCGAAAGCAAGTGAAGACTTACCGGAACCGGACAATCCGGTTATAACAATAAACCGGTCCCTGGGGATTACAAGATCAATGTTCTTAAGATTATTAACCCTTGCACCTTTAACTATAATATTACTTTCTACAGACATACAAAAAAATAAGAATGCAAAGGTACAATTTTTCCAGGACAAATAAATAACGATGTTATTCACAAATTAATACTACCTTTATGGCCGAATAACAGAGGAATAAATGATGGAAAGTATACATAAAATTTTCAAAATCGGGAATGGACCTTCAAGCAGCCACACGATGGGGCCTAAAAAAGCGGCAGAAATATTCAAAGGGAAAAACCCGGATGCGGACTCTTTCCGTGTAACCCTCTATGGAAGTCTTGCTGCCACCGGAAAAGGCCACCTGACGGATGTGGCCATCACCGAAGCATTGAAGCCTCAATCCGTAGAAATTATATGGAAACCCGAAATGGCATTATCTTTCCATCCCAATGGTATGTTATTCGAATCGGTCAGGGGAGGACAAATTGCCTCCGACTGGATTATCTTCAGTGTCGGAGGAGGCGACTTATCGAACGAAGATACCCCGGTTGTAGAAGATGAAAACATCTACAAGATGAATACCATGACGGAAATATTGAAATGGAGTCAGAAAACCGGAAAATCATTCTGGGAATATGTGGAAGACACCGAAGGAAAGGAAATCTGGAGTTTTTTAGACCATGTATGGGAAATCATGCAAAAAGGCGTCGAACGGGGACTGGAAGCGGAGGGCTTGTTGCCGGGCGGACTCTCCCTGCAACGAAAAGCATCTTCTTATTATACCAAAGGAAAAAGCTACAGGGATTCTCTGGCCAGCCGGGCCGCTATCTATTCCTATGCTCTGGCTACTTCGGAAGAAAATGCCTGTGGCGGGGTCATCGTCACAGCGCCCACCTGCGGTTCTTCGGGAGTCTTGCCAGGAGTCCTTTACCACCTGAAGAAAAAACACGAATTCCGGGATTCCAAGATCACCAAAGCGCTGGCAACAGCGGCTCTTATCGGAAATATTGTCAAGAAAAACGCTTCCGTATCAGGAGCTCAGGTAGGCTGCCAGGGCGAAGTCGGTGTAGCCTGCTCCATGGCTGCCGCTGCTGCAACCCAACTGTTCGGAGGTTCGACCGCTCAAATAGAATATGCAGCCGAAATGGGATTGGAACACCATTTGGGTTTAACCTGCGATCCGGTTTGCGGACTGGTACAGGTACCCTGTATCGAACGGAACGCTTTTGCCGCCGTACGGGCTCTGGACGCCTGTTCGTTCGCCATGTTATCGGATGGAAAACACCTCGTCGGATTCGACAAAGTAGTACAAACCATGAAACAAACCGGAAACGATCTCCCAAGCCTGTACAAAGAAACTTCAACCGGAGGGCTGGCAAAATTTATTTAAAAGAAGAGGCTGTCTCCAATATACCCATTAACTTCTGAACAGTCTTATGATTTTACCTTCACTGAAAATCTTTTGACACGATTTTTCTGTTTTCGAAAATAAATAGTTACATTTGTCATTCATTCCGGCAATGCATCCGGGTTCGGAAGAGAAAGACCGGAAAGCGGTATTCGATATTTTCTGTAAAAACGAAAAAGGCGAATACTTCATTGTTGAAATGCAGGTTGCCCGCCAGGCTTACTTCAAAGACCGTTGCATTTATTATTCGACATTCCCGGTTCAGGAGCAGGCCCTCAGGGGCAAAGACTGGAAGTACAAACTGGCGCCGGTTTACCTGGTTGCTATCGTAGATTTTGTACTGTTTGACAAGTTACCGGAATATCATCACGAGGTGAAGTTGATGCATATTCAAACAAGAGAAGTATTTTATGATAAGTTGACGTATTTTTTTCTGGAACTGCCGAAATTCGACAAACGACAGGAGGAGTTGGATTGTAATTTTGACCGTTGGGTTTATTTGTTGAAAAATTTACCGGGCATGTCCGGCCGTCCGGAAGCGTTACAGGGAAGAGTATTTGATATGTTGTTCAGGGCTGCGGAGATAGCCCGGTTTACACCAAAAGA
>JAITTA010000253.1 GCA_031287395.1 Dysgonamonadaceae bacterium
GTGATATTTTCGTTGATAGTAAGATCGATCAGGACATCGCATTGCTGACGAGAAAATTCCTCCAATAATTTCTTATCCGGAACTCCGGATTTGTTTGTATCTATTTTGGATACAATAATCCGGTAAGGGGTTTCCGAATAATCGTATTTATCGTCTTTTACTTTATAGCCATAAGCTTTTAACTTTTTGCCCATTTTTTCCAAATGTTCTACAAAGGCGTCAACCACTTCATAATCGCTGGTTTCAAATACAAGCAAAACAGAATAAATCTTATCCATGCTTAAAAATCTTTTATCCCGACGACTATTCTTGCACAGGTTTTTAATCTTATTTCTTATAAAAAATTCAAACATAAGACAATTCTTTTTTATATGAGTCAATTAAATCATTTCTAAGAAAAAGTCTTCATCAATAATTTTGACACCAAGTTTCTGAGCCTTTTCAAGTTTAGCCGGCCCCATATTATCTCCTGCAAGAACATAATCTGTTTTCGAAGAGACCGAAGCAACATTTTTCCCTCCGTTTTTCTCAATCATCGCTTTGTACTCATCGCGTGAGTGTTTTGAAAAAGTGCCACTTATTACAAACGTCAGACCACCCAATTTAGTTGTTTTTTCCGATAAGATTTTCCGGTCGATTTCCATTTGAACACCTGTTTTTCTCAAACGTTCGATCAATAGTCTGTTTTTCTCATCCGAGAAATAGCGAATAACACTCTGAGCAATACGGTCTCCTATCTCATCTACTTCCGTTAAT
Source organism: Dysgonamonadaceae bacterium (assembly GCA_031287395.1). Classification (GTDB taxonomy): domain Bacteria; phylum Bacteroidota; class Bacteroidia; order Bacteroidales; family Azobacteroidaceae; genus BNXB01. The sequence goes on from JAITTA010000253.1 coordinate 757, forward strand.
TTCCAGATATCTGCAGACATGATGCAATCAATCGAATGAAGGCTGTTGGCTAACCGTTTGGCAACAGTTTCTCCTACATACCGGATTCCCAGAGCAAATAAGACCCGTTCAAAAGGCACTTTCAAAGACTCCCGGATACTTTCCAGAAAATTCCGGGCGCTTTTTTCTCCCCAACGTTCCAGATATACGATATCCTGAGCTTTCAGATCGTATAAATCAGCAACATTTTTTATCAGGCCCGCCTTGTAAAAATGCTCAATATTCTCGCTCCCGATATGGATGTCCATGGCCTTACGGCTGACAAAATGTTCTATTTTTCCTTTGATTTGAGGTTCGCAATCATTTTCATCAGGACAGTAAAATGCAGCTTCTCCCGGTTCTCTAACCAACGGAGTTCCACATTCGGGACAATTCTTAATGAATTGAACTTTCTCTCCGGTTAAAAAACGTGCGTCTTTATCAACTCCGGTTATTTTAGGGATAATTTCCCCTCCTTTTTCCACATAAACCATATCTCCGATATGCAAATCGAGGGAATTAATAATATCCGCATTATGAAGTGACGCCCTTTTTACCAGTGTTCCGGATAATTGTACCGGCTCCAGGTTAGCTACAGGAGTTACGGTTCCGGTTCTTCCTACCTGGAAACTCACGGAATTGAGCCTGGTTAAAGCTTTCTCTGCCTGGAATTTAAAAGAAATAGCCCACCGTGGCGATTTGGCGGTAAAACCAAGATTTCGTTGCTGCCGCAAAGAATTTACTTTCAAAACAATACCATCGGTTGCCACCGGTAAGTTCCTTCTTTCGATATCCCAATAACGGATAAATTCAAAAACTTCATCCAGGGTTCCGCATTTTCTGACGGCATCCGAGACTTTGAATCCCCAGGATTTTGCATACTGCAGATTTTCGTAATGCTCATCGGCAGGAAGATCTTCTCCCAAAAGGTAATAGAAATAGGAATCCAATCTCCGGGAGGCCACAACAGACGCATTCTGCAACTTCAAAGTGCCGGAAGCTGCATTTCTCGGATTTGCGAATAAAGGTTCTTCCTGTTGTTCCCGTTCTTTGTTCAAAGACTCAAAGACTTCCCAGGGCATCAGGATTTCACCCCGGATTTCAAATCTTTCCGGATAATGCTTTCCTCTTAACTTCAATGGAATACTTCGAATCGTTTTTACATTATCAGTCACTACATCTCCTCTGGTTCCGTCTCCCCTGGTAATCGCCTGGGTCAACACGCCATTCTCATAAATTAAGGATACGGAAGTCCCGTCGTATTTCAACTCACAAACCAATTCAAAAGGCTCATTCAAACTTTTTTGAGTCCGGTTATAAAAATCCGTGACTTCTTCTTCGGAATACGTATTCGAAAGAGAAAGCATCGGATACCGGTGTTCAGCCTGAATAAAATTTTTATTGATATCACTACCCACACGTTGAGTCGGAGAATTCGGATCCGTATATTCCGGATACCGGGCTTCCAAATCCTGTAGTTCTTTCATCTTAAGATCAAAATCATGGTCACTGATGACCGGCGCAGATAAAACATAATATTTATAATTATGTTCTTCCAGTTCTTCTCTCAACGCATCTATTCTTTGCTTTGCCAATGAATCCATTTTTCCTGTTTTTATAAAATCGTAAAGCCCGTGAAATGTTTAATCCCGATCGTGCCTTTGTGTTCAAAGAATCTTTGTATTATAACTCTGTAAAAGTAAGAACATATTCCGGATTGACCACATAACGGATAAGAAATTCCGTTTTTCGACCCGTACGGCTTTCAAAAGAGGAAAACGTACTTAAAATTCCGATCTGCGGATCAAAAGGATTGATATGCAACTGTTCCTTAAATATTACCTCCTCTTCACCCAATGCCTTGAACATGGTTTCTTTTGCCGACCAATGAAGCAACAAATGGATCAATTCCTTCTCCTTTGAAATATGCCTTTGTTCTTTTTCGCTCAGGAAACGCTTCCGAAGACGCACAACTTGTTCCGCAACCTGCTCTATATCAATCCCAACAGGACGATTAGGGTTCAATATTACAGCAACATAACCGGCTGTATGACTGATACCGATATGGAAAGAACGGTCTTTTAAAAAAGGCTTTCCGGCATTATCATATTCGACCTCTTTTTCCTCTCCCAGCAACTCTTTTAACAACAGACGGACAGACAACCATTCCATTTTCCGTTTTTCCAACTTCATTTGCCTGAGAACCGGCCGGTACAATTCTTTCTTTTCCAATTCCGACAGTAATTCCTCCGGAGTTCCGGCAATGTTACGGACTCCCCAGATTGTGTCCGGATATGTTTTTTGGTTATTCATGCAGCCACCTGAAACTCGTTATTATTTCCTGAATATCGTTTCTGATGTAATCTTTAACCGGAGCAATGGAATCCTGATTGGGAACCAGATTAAAATACAAAGCTCCGCGAAAAAAATAATGAACGCTATCGGTAATCACAAACTGAACAGGAGACGCCACATTTCCATTCACATCATAGATCAAGGCATAAACTCCATTTTCCGGATCCGAATACGATTTCTCCGAAATGCCATCGGCCTTGGGCACATGCTTGTAAACAAATTTACGACTATCCTCACTGGCGGCAATCAAATCTTTTCCGGACCGGATAGGTAATAAAGTACAATAAATCCTGGCATCGAAAGAGGGATAGTCGATATTATACCAATCACCGTCGACCGTATCGGCAACAGCCGATACACTGGCCTGCTGTTGAACATTAAACGAAAACAATGCGAGCGAATCTCTGAATTGCCGGTAAACCGGTTGTTCCGGTTCAATCCGGAAATAACCCGATGGTTTGGGAGAATAATCCCCCGAACAGGAACAAATGACAATAAAAAGAAAAAAAAATGCAGGAACCCTCATTCTGATGAATTTTCTTCTTGAAGAAGAGGTCGATCCTTATAAAACCGGATCTTAAGTATCCTCTTCTTGTTCATTTCTAATATTTTAAATGAATACGGTCCGATAGAAACTTCTTCGTCCCGTTCAGGAAAATCTCCTTTTATCTCCAGGATTAAACCGGCCAATGTATCCGCATCTCCGGTAAGTTTTTCAAATTCCTTTTCATGCAACCCCGTTACCCGGAAAAAATCGGTTAACAGGATCTTGGCATCAAACACATAAGAACTATCAGCCAACTTAATAAACTTTCCATCATCGTCATCGTCGTACTCATCGCTAATCTCTCCCACGATCTCTTCCAGGATATCTTCCATGGTAACAATTCCGGAGGTTCCTCCGAATTCATCAACCACAATGGCCAGGTGGATTTTATTCGTTCGGAACTCTTCAAGCAAGTCGTCGATTTTCTTTTTTTCCGGGACAAAAAAGGCCGGCCGGATCAGACTTTGCCAACGAAAACTATCCGGTTCACGGAGATACGGCAACAAATCCTTGATATACAATACCCCTCTTATGTTATCCTGATTCTCTGAAAAGACGGGAATCCGCGAGTAACCCACATCAACGATATACTTGATAACATCGCTGAATGTTTGTTTTATATCCAAGTCTGCAATATCAATCCGGGGCGTCATGATTTCAACCGCAGTTTTATTGTAAAGTTTGATAATCCCTTCCAGCATTTCCTTCTCATCGGTTATTTCCTTCGATGTGAGTTCCAATGCCTTAGAGAGTTCATCTACGGATACGTCTCCTTTTTTCTTTTTGAGAGAATGGCCGACAATATTTGTTGATTTAACCAGAATTCCCAAGACGGGTTTGATCAGAGCCTCCATTTTTCGGATTACGGGAGCCGTTCTTCTGGCTACATCCAAAGTATAGTTCTGAGCATAAATTCTGGGAATTATTTCTCCGAAAAGCAATAAAATAAAAGTCAGCGCTATCGCCTCAAGTATAAAACCCAACGCAATGGCATGTGAAAAAACAATTATCCGGTTCACCGCATAGGTAAACAGAATAACAGTTGTAATGTTCACAAAAATATTCCAGATTAAAATTGTGGCGAGTAAATATTCCAAACGGTTCAACAAACTCAGAATAGTTTTATCCACAGCCAGATCACTTTCTTCAATACTATTTTTATCAGACGGAGAAAGGGCAAGAAAAGCTATTTCGGAAGCAGACACGAAACTCGAAAAGCAAAGTAAAAACACAGCAACAACCAACGCAACAACCGGACCGGTTGTTAAAGGGAATACCTGAACACTATCGAAAATACTTGATAAAAACGAATCTGCTTCCAAAATAGACATTTTAGTTCAACAATCAGAACGGCAAATCGTCGTCGGTTTTATTGCTTCCTAAAGACGGATTTTCAGTACCTTCCGGTTTAGATGCAACATCTTGATTCGGAGGCATCTGTACCGTTAACGGAGAGAGAGGAGTCCCTGATTGTCCATCCGGTTTTCGATCCAATAATTCCATGTTATCACCCCAGATTTCCGTAATATAACGTTTGTTTCCCGCCGTATCGTCATACGAACGGGTACGTATCCTTCCTTCAATAAAAATTTTGGACCCTTTACGTACATACTTTTCTGCGATTTCGGCTAAACCTCTCCACAATACGACATTGTGCCACTCGGTACGGTCCGGAACCTGAGTTCCGTTTGCCGCCGTGTAACCTCTTTCTGTTGTGGCCAAGGAAAAGTTGGCAACAGCACCCCCGTTATCAAAATACCTCACTTCGGGATCTTTACCCACATTTCCAATTAAAAATACTTTGTTGACTGACATAATAAAATAAAATTAAAGTTAAGATTCGGTTCAAAGTTAGAGAAAAACCCTGAAATTTCAAACGAATTTGTGTTCTAATTTTAAAATATTTCATACGACAATATTTTATTTTTAAGGTCGTATGGAACTCGCATCATTGTTGACTACGTCGATTTTACGAATTCGCGCTTCCTGGTGCAAGTTTTGCTTGCTCGTTTCATAATAATTTTCCAGATAAAACTCCATCAACCGGTGAACAGGATAAGCATCGATTGCATATTCCGGAATCCGGATAAAAGAACCGGGAGAGTCGGAAACAGCCCGGATATCCCCCTCCTTTCCGACAATGACTTCATAAAAACTTGCAAATAACTTCCGGTGCGACAGAACATGTTTTTTATTTTCCAGCACCAGCCGGAATTTTATTTCTTTTATATTCCGGAACATTTCTTGAAATACCGGATTCGCCTGTAATTCCGGGAACTTCAGAGGGACGTCGGATTCCAACACAGGAAATTCATACAGATTATGCCAGACCCCTTTTCCCTGCCGCTTACTCAGGTACGTTTTCTCTCCCTGTATAATATGAAAATAATACAGGTAACGCTCTTTCACTTTCGTTTTACCCTGTTTTACGGGAAGTAAATTAACCTTTTTCGTCGCATATGCCATACACTGTGATGCAAACGGACATTCGAAACAAGCCGGAGCAGCAGGGACACATTGTAAAGCTCCGAATTCCATTATAGCTTGGTTGAACAATCCCGAGCGCTGTTTATCTATCAGCATACGAGCCGTTTCCGTGAACATTTTTTTCCCTTTTCCGGTATCAATGGTTCTTCAATTGCAAATAACCGCGACAAAAAACGAAAGACATTCCCATCCACTGTCGGATAAGATTTGTTCCAGGCAAACGACACAATGGCCGAAGCCGTATATTCTCCTATCCCCTTCAGCCGGAGTATTTCAGAATATTCTTCGGGAAACTTACCGGAAAATTTGTCGACAATCATTCCCGCCGAAGCGTGGAGATTTCTGGCCCGGGAATAATAACCTAAACCTTGCCAGTATTTAAGCACCTCATCTTCTTCGGCCGACGCCAATGAAAAAACATCGGGAAACCGCTCTATAAAACGCAGGTAGTAATTCAACCCCTGATCAACACGCGTCTGTTGCAAGATGATTTCCGAAATCCATATTTTATAAGGATCTGTTGTATTACGCCACGGCAAATCCCGTTTATTAAGTTGGTACCAGTCAATCAACTGGCCGGCTATTTGTTTTGAATATTCCTCTTCTTCACTCATAA